>CAYFVX010000137.1:0-8474 GCA_964346425.1 uncultured Chloroflexaceae bacterium
CCCACTGGTGACACCCATTGAGCCGATAACCCCCATCTCCTGCCCGGACCTTTGCGCTCTTTGCGTCTTTGCGGTGAAACCTGCCCGGCATTCTCCATTCTCCATTCTCCATTCCCCTCACCGCCACGGCACCAGCAGCCGCAACCCATTAGCCACCACCAGCAGGGTACTCCCCTCGTGCGCCACCGTTGCCAGCGGAAGCGGCAACACGCCGATCAAAGCCAGCGTAATCAGTACTAGCATGACGGCAAACGCAAACACCAGATTCTGGCGCACGACTGCGCGGGTGCGTCGCGCCAGTTTCAGCATCCCCGGCAACCGGCTGAGGTCGTCGCTCATCAATACGACATCGGCACTCTCCATCGCCACATCCGTCCCCGCCGCGCCCATCGCCACCCCCAGCGTGGCGGTTGCCAGGGCTGGCGCGTCGTTGATACCGTCGCCAACCATCGCGACCGCCTGCTTTGATGCCTGTATTTTGCGGATCGCTTCGACTTTTTGTTCGGGGGTCAGTTCAGCCCAGACTTCATCTATGCCGACTTCCTGGGCGAGATGGTTCGCTACCGAGCGATTGTCGCCGGTCAGCAGCACCACACGCTCAACGCCAGCCGCTTTGAGGCTGGCGACAATTTCAGATGATTCGGGCCGTATCGTATCCGCCAGCGTGAGCGCACCCCACACCTGCTGTGGCTCGCCCACCAGGATAACCGTGCGCCCCTGTTGCTCTTCTGCGGCGATTTGCTCGGCGAATGCGGCTGGGAGCGTCTGCTCCTTCGCCTGCGCAAAGAGCGATGGCCGCCCGACCTGTACCAGCCGCCCGCCCATAGTGGCACGGACGCCAGAGCCAGCCAGTGCTTCAAAATCGTGTGCTTCTGGCAACCCAAGCTGGTGGCTGCGTGCTGCCTGGACCACCGCTTTTGCCAGCGGATGCTCGGAAAACTGCTCAATAGCGGCCGCCGCTCCCAGCAAGCGAGCCTGTTGCTCGCTGAGCGTGTCGCTGGGCTCCGCCGGCAATTCCACCCCATTGCAGGGGACACTCTCCGCCAGCGGCAATACTTCCATAACACCGGGCTGCCCGGTCGTTAGCGTGCCCGTCTTGTCAAACGCGACAACTTTTACCTTCGATGCCGATTCCAGATGTTTGCCCCCCTTGAAGAGCACGCCGCCCCACGAGGCACTTGCCAGCGCGAACAGCAGTGCGGCGGGGATAGAGATAACCAGCGCACACGGCGACGCGCCTACCATCAGCGTGATAGCACGATAGACCGTCGTGCGCACATCCCAGCCCATAAACACCAGCGGCACGATGATTGCCAGCAGGGTGATACCGACGACCGTGTAGGCGTAATATTGCCCGATAACGCGGTCGGTGAAATGCTGGCTCTTCGCTTTCTGCTCGCGGGCCTCGCTGACAATCTTCACCACATGCGCCAGCGTCGAATCGTCAATCGCCGTCGTGACACGTACATCCAGCACCCCCTGCCCATTGAGCGTGCCGGCAAAGACGTTGGCATCGCGTTGCTTCTCCACCGGCAGCGATTCGCCGGTAATGCTGGCTTCATTCACCGCGGATGCCCCATGCACGACAACGCCATCGGCAGGGATGTTCTCGCCGGGCCGCACGCGCACAATCTCGCCCACGTCCACCTGCTCAATCGGCAATTCTTCCTCAAGCTCCGTGCCGTTTTGCATGCGCAACACCCGCGCCGTTTGCGGGGTCATTTCCAGCAAGGCGTGAATGCTGGCGTGCGTGCGCCCCATGGCGTAGGTTTCCAGCGTTTGCGAGAGCGAGAAGAGAAACATCAGCACCGCCCCTTCGAGCGGCTGGCCGATAGCGGCCGCACCAAGCGCGGCAGCTATCATCAGCAAGTTGACATCAAACTGGCGTTCTTTGAGCGACTGCCACGCCTCCTGGATGCTGTAGAAACTGCCATTGATGTAGGCAGTGGCATAGAGCACCCAGGCAATAGCCGGGAAGGGCAGAAACGTCTCGCTTGCCCAGCCGAGCAGCAGGCTGACCAGCGTGATAATCGTCATCATCACCATCTGCGGCAACTCGGCCAGCGTCGCCTCTTCCTCTTCCAGCGAACTGCTGTCGGTACTGGCGGCTGGTGCATCGTCTGATTGACTGGCAGCCGTGGTGCTTTGTTGCTCTCCTTCGCGTGATGGACTCTCTGTGTCTCCAACAGCGGTGGTATGGGCTGTTGGTACTGGTTGTTCATCGTCCCTGGTCGTTTCGTCTGTTTCCCATGTTTCGTCACTGGCAGTTTCATCACTGCGGCGTTTTTGCCAGGGAAGATTGGGAAGATAATCGAGCAAGGTGCGTGGCTTGACGTTGCGCAGACGCGGTACGTGTTGGGTGCGTACTGTGGAAACCAGTTCTTTGCCCTTTATTACCAGGGATGGCTGCGTCTGTTGTTGCGTCTGTTCCTGTGTCTGTTGTTGCGTCTGTTCCTGCAGCGACGCCACCTGCGTCTCCAGCTCAGCAATGCGGGCATGCAGGTGGGTGATGACCACGTGGGTAGCGGCGTCGCTGTTACGTTCCGAAGAAAAATGCGATTGGTCTTCCATATACCTTGCCAGAGTACATACCCTGAAATGTAGTTGCTATGGAACACATGCAACCATCACGCACGTGGTGCGTTGCAACATGCTCCTATGCATATAGTAGCACTGAACGGTGATGTGTTCAACCTTGCTGTTTTTTTGGCAACGTAGCTGCAAAAAAACACAAACCCCACCAGAATGGGATGCCACGCTCCTGCGTGCGTTTCCTGGCCGTTCGCAACATGTGCAGATTTTTTTCCTATGCCAAGAACTCCACCTATAAGACTCTGTTGGTAAAGGGGGAATTGGTGATGGGGAAGCCTGGGAGCGCAGCCTGCCCGCCCCAATGCAGGCGAGCCGCCTGCGCTCCCAGGGTCGTACAAGGTTTCCCAACAGAGTCCTATAAAGCATCGTAGCCGCGGTTTGGAACCGCGGAATCTTCCCGTATGTCCGTCTCTTTTACGGCAAAACCGCCCGGCTACTGCGCGGTGGAGTCGTCCATATGCGTGGACTTAGCGGTTGACAAAAAAGTCTACATACGTGAGGGGGAAGGAAATGGCTCAAAGTGGGAGAGTGGTGAAAGGGTAGACCTTAATCGGACTATCTCCCTTTCGGGATGGGGATGGTTCGATTGCCCGAAATGGCACACAAAGTAAAAAGAGCGTTGAAACAACATTGAAGCTTCTCCCTGCTATCCAGGGCACGATACCTCCTTTGGTACCCGCTATTGTTGTTTCTGCGCTCTTTGTTTTTTGGCGAACATTTCATCGTCCTTCTGCCGGGTGCCTGTTCGCCACTCAAGAGCACCATATGTGGCAGAAGCAAGATAGTAAATAAGTATCATTGGGTTTATTATACAACCTCTGTCAACCCCCTGTCAAGTTGTTTCTGGACCTGGCAACCGGAATGTTCGCCGGGTAGTTCGCGTTGGCACTGCACATGTTCATGCAGTTCTCGACGCACCAATGTAGCCACCGAGTCAATCCGTGGCAGCGAGGAGACACAATGCCGCAACGCATCTGCAAAGAATGCCTGTATCTCTTCTGGCAAACAAGGTTTCAGTAAGCATGAGCATGTTGCCGGGTAATCAATGGTTACCGCATGGTGCCAGGGTTCGATGACATCAGCAAGCAGCAGCAGAGCCGGTGGCGTCTGCTGGTTTTCTGCTGCATGCAAAAGCTCTCGGTTTCCCTCAGCAGCCAGAACGGTATCGGCAATAACGATGTCAAAGGAATCACGGCTGAGCATGTGGAGCGCAGCCTCATATGTTGATGCTACTGTGACGGTGATCTGGTGTTGTTCAGCAAGGCGGCTAACAATCACTCGTGTCATGTTGTCCACCCCAACGAGCAAGAGCTCTGGACGTATGCGTTGTTGTATGATCATGGTTCCTCGTTCCTCCCAGTCGTCTTAACATGTTGGTTGTTCTGGTACGATGTTGCTGCATTGCTTCTGACGAGCGTGCGCAACAACTTGTTTCTCTCTCTTTTGATGAAGGTGGGGGGTAACGTGTGGTTTCACCGAACGTTATCCCCCCATCTCTGGCTTGAGCAGGTAGTCGTATGTTTTCTTGCATTGCACGAGCAATCAGCGTTTAGCTCCGCTGTGTATCACGAAACGAAACAGCGCGTGATGCTGTAAACACCATACGGCTCCATATCACTCTGCACGTTTTGAAAGCCTGCCTCGCGTGCCCATCGCTCCAGACGTGCTACCGGGCGGCTTGCCATAGCGTCCGACACGCCCACGGGATGGGCAGGCGCAACCGTTTCTTCTCGCTCTGATGGATGCCGAGTCAGGTTGGTGCAGATGAGCAAGCCGCCGGGTGCCAGCAGCGAATAGATGCCCAGCAACAGGCGACACACTACTGCATCGTCCGGTATGGTTTCAAACAAACCGGAGACGATGACTATGTCTGGTTTTCCCGCATATGTGGTAAACCAGGCGGGATCGGTAACATCCTGATAGTGAAAGGTGACGCGGTCTGACAATCCATATCTGCTGGTCAGCAATTGGCCCCGCTTGAGCGTTTCCTCATGATTGTCCAGACAAGCCACGGAAACATCATTGCCTTCGAGGACATGCAGAAGTTCAAGGTTGTATCGCCCGACTCCTGAACCAATGTCTACAATGTTGGTTTGCATGCCACACTTCCGCCGTTCAAGCACCACGTTCAGCATGTGTTTTTGCAACAGATGGGTGCGACTGCGCAATGCTTTGTTCCATGTCTGGTTCAGATAGATGCGGTCAAACAGTCGTCCAGCAAGACTGTTTCCCTGCACCTTATTATAATAGACATAATCGCTTGAAATACCCGAATCGAAGCCGTGATTACCCCCCAGTGATAGCCCATTGCTCAGGCGATCCCCCAGCCGGGTAAATGCTCGCCGCAGTGCAGTCCGGGGTGTATTGCGGCGTGTGCCAGGGAGCGTTCGCAAATTATGCGTAGAAAGAAATTGCATACGTACCTCCTCTTGTGTATCTTCTCCTCCTGGCTCAAGCCGAGACAAGAGGGTGCAAAGAACAAACGTAACTTACAGGTATGTTCAGCATATCAGATGATGTCTGCGGTAGAACTGCGGTGAAGGAGTGTGGGGGATGGAAACGGTGGAACTGGTAAGCAGTACGCTCTTTTCCCTTTGCAAAGGGTATGCGGTGAAACTGCGGTGAAACTGCGGTGGAGCGTCGGAGCGTCGGAGC
This sequence comes from uncultured Chloroflexaceae bacterium, assembly GCA_964346425.1. Lineage (GTDB taxonomy): Bacteria > Chloroflexota > Chloroflexia > Chloroflexales > Chloroflexaceae > JAAUSY01. The sequence goes on from CAYFVX010000137.1 coordinate 5,248, forward strand.
GTCGGAGCCACGCTCCCGTGCATGCCCTAAAAAAGATAGCTTGCATCTAACTACACAATACGCTATACTGGAAAAGGCACATAACATAGTTGTATCATATCCAGGTTTCTCTGGCGATAATCTGCGATGAACCCCTCCCTGCGGGCCAAAGATGTCCGCGAGAAGCCGTTTCACCAGTGTTCACCCGGAATCTGGTCACGTATTTTTTATGATTATTGTTCTGGGTACTAGCATTCTTACCCTGCTTCTTCTGGCCGGGTTTGCAAGAGAGTATATGCGGCTGCGTGCTATGCCCAATCTCTCTCCACCAACATCGCCAGGTCGGGACCAACCATTCGTATCACTGCTTGTTCCTGCACGGAATGAGGACCGCAATATAGGCCGTTTTCTTGAAGGTGCTTTACAGCAAAAATATCATAGCTATGAAGTGGTGGTCGTTGACGACCATTCAACAGACGCGACACCTGAAATTATTGCCAGCTATGCAGCACGTTACCGTCAGTTGCGCTCCATACAAAGTGCTCCCCTTCCGGCCGGTTGGACGGGGAAATGTTATGCCTGCCATCAAGCTGCATCGGTAGCACGTGGGGAATGGCTCCTGTTTCTTGACGCAGATACCATTCCACAGCCTTCCCTGGTTGCTGCCCTGGTAACTCATATGCAACAGCATCATCTCGATATGCTTACCATCTTTCCCTTGATAGAGTTGGGAAGCTTCTGGGAACGGATTATTCTGCCGTCATTTTTCACCCTTCTTCATTCGGTCTTTCCCTTCAGGCGGCTCAATGCTCCTGATGTGCAACCCGAAGAAACGATGGCAAATGGACAATGTATCGTGGTACGTCGCCATGCCTATGAAGCCGCAGGGGGGCATCACGCAATACGGAATGAAGTACTGGACGATGTTATGCTGGCGCGTATGCTGCGCAAAGCCGGCTTCCGCACGGGAGCAGCACTTGGTCTCCGCGAACTGCGGGTGCGTATGTATACGAACAGGAAGGAGGTCGTTGAAGGACTGTCAAAAAATGCAGTATCTGGCTTCAGAAGCGGGGGAAGCCGTTCATTATGGGGAGGTATCGAACAGTTTGCACTGGCTCTGCTCCCTCTTTGCCTGTTTGTTTTAGGATTGATGCTCTTGATTATCCGGGGTGATATACTTTCCTGGGCCGTCATAATGCATGCCATAGTCGTGGGTGGGATCGCATTCGGGTTCTGGAGTTTCTTGCTCCAAAAGCGTTATCATCTTTCGCCCCTCTATGCGCTGCTCTGGCCCTTCGGGATGATATGTTATGGTTTGATTGCGCTACTGAGCTGGCGAAATCTTCTGTCAGGTCGTGGCGTTATGTGGAAAGGACGGACCTATGCAAGAACTTGATCGCTATCAAAATCGCTATGCGCGAGAACGGTATGCGCAAGGTTATCAACAGAATGAAGACCCGCAGGCAGCCGTAACCCTGATGGGCAAATTGAAAAATCTTGCACCTGCACTCCACAAAATAAGCAGGTACATTGATCGAGCTTTTCCCAATACTGCAGACGAGATAGCCAACAAACTGACAAACCTGACCCCAAAAGTGATGATTGGGAGCTATGTGCTCCTGGCTATGGTCATCGCAGCATCCCAGTTCAATCTGCTCTGGGCCGAACGGTCGTTGTGGGGCATTACATGCCTGCCAATTGCTATGGCGGGCGTCTTTATGTGGATATGGTCATCCTCAATTATGATTCTGCCGGATCTTTCAGGCCCGGCCCGCGCCGGCCTTAAACGGGCCATGCGGTTTCAATCGAGTGCATTCGTGGCTGCACTCCTGACCATCATATATTTTGCTGGTATGGCTGTTCGCTGGTGGTAGGGAAACAGCAGTGGGGGATGACATGTTCGGCGAAGCCGAACATGTCATCCCCCACTCCAATCGGGTCTTGTGGCTACGCCGCCCAAAAACTCACGTTGCCCCACGTGCCAGGGCTTTGAAGGGTTAGGATTGCAAGGGAAACTATGTCCCTTTACAGAGGGATATGCGACTGGGCAATTGTTTGTCTCTTGTCCACCGTCCACCGTCCAATCGTCTATGGTCTCCCTTTGGAGACTAAAGCCGGGTGAGAACGAACACAGTGGGGGCCGGGCTGGTGGGAGAAAAATGCCCGGTCATAACCATCTGGTTACCACGAATATCTATTTCCGCCTGAATCTCCGAGCGACCAAAGACAACGGCCTCTTCCATGTGCAGCGTAATATGGTTGGCATCGGTGAATGTATAGCTACCCGTATACAACTGGTTCGTATCCGTTTCGGTCACAAGAAGCGTACCATCGGCATGAAATTCCATCGTATGATTCTTGCCTGCCACATCCCATGTATCAATAATCTCCTCTGCAAAGCTCTGACCGCACGCCGGTAACCAGAAAAGCATCAAGAGCAGACTTATAGTCAATACGCGGAATCGCGACAAAGATTGCCGGCAACCAGCAACCTGTCGTGCAAAACAAGCAGTATTTTTTGAAAAAAAAAGTTTTGGCATTGTTGTGAAATAACCACAGACAAAGATTAAGCTTCTTCGTCTTCCTCACGTTCTTTGCGGATAAGCGCAGGCTCATCCATAAACGAGGTTTTTTCTTGCTCTTCCTCTTTCTCAGCAGCAGTTGCTCGTGCCTGCGTCAGTGTCACCACCAGCGTATCCGCGGGCGTTTGAAACGTGAAACCAGCCTGGCTCGCCAGATCGCTCACATAAACAACCTTATCGAAACTGTCGAGCTGGCTGATATCTACTTCGATATGATGGGGAATATCTTCCGGCAAAGCATGCACCACCACCGAAGTAATCCCTGAGTTGAGCACTGCGTCATCGCGCTCTACGAGTGGCGATTCACCCACGAGCACAATGGGTACTTCCGCATCCATCTCCACCTTCAAATCTACCACCCGAAAATCAGCATGGATAATATCCCGTTTGACGGGATGGCACTGCACGTCATAAATCAGAGCTTTTTGTGGCTTTTGGCCGGCAATTTTCAGATTAAGTAACGTTGTTTTGCCAGCATTACGGTAGATATGACTAAATGTTTTCTCATCAACCTGAAGCGATAGGGGACCAAAATCTTTCCCATAAACTGTTGCGGGCAGCAACCCCTGCTGGCGCAAACGTTTTACTTGTTTTCCAACCACATCACGGACCTGAGCGTCCAATGAGATTGTCTCAGTCATCGGTTCTTTTTACTCCTTCGTTCGT
>CAYFVX010000138.1:0-8462 GCA_964346425.1 uncultured Chloroflexaceae bacterium
GCAAAAACAACAAACCCCACCAGAATGAGGAGTTTGAGGGAACCAGGTTCCCTCACGTACCCACAGGTGACACCGGTTGAGGGTAGCAGCGACTGTTGTAAAAAAGTAAAAAAACATTTTAACTGCAATTTAATTTTTTATTCTTCGTCTCTTAACACTACATGCTCCATTTCTTAACACACGATAGGGATAATCGCTATCCTGGAAGGAACGACTCGTACACGGAGTCGTATTGTTCGCTGGTAGAAAGTTTGGAAACGTAATTTTGAGGAGGAGTTACCCATGATCGTTCGTATGGTCCTGGTTCTGATGCTGTTGATGACCATGGTCGTCAACGCTGGCATGATTCCAGCGCAGGCAGCCGTAGGAACCCTGCAGACACAAACTGCGCGGGTTGCCAACGTGTCTGAACCCACAGCATCCACGACCGCCGATGTCTCAGACATCGTGTTCAAGCCAATCGGCACGTACAAAGGTGAGGGAGCAGAGATTGTAGATTATGATCCCAAAACTGAGCGGCTCTTCATCACCACGGGTGATGGGGTAGACATTGTAGACATCAGTGACCCGACCACACCGGAGCAGTATAAATATCTCACCATAGCTGAGGATGACCCCATCTATGGCACACCGCAAGGCTATGAAGGCCCCGAAACCAACAGTCTGGCGGTCTACAGCGACACGGTGGCGGTCGCGTTTGCCGACGATGCACCAGGCGTGTATGACTTCATCGCGTTCTATGACACCGATGGCAACCCACTGACTCAGGTGGGGGCTGCCAACTACCACGACTCGCTGCCCGACATGGTGACCTTCACCAAAGACGGTACGAAGTTGCTGGTGGCGAATGAGGGTGAACCAATCAATGAATATAAGCTTGACGACAGCGAGGTCGTAACCGACACCGAAGACCCGGAAGGCTCGGTCAGTATCATTGACCTCTCCAATGTGATGACCGATACATCCATGATCACCGACGCGCATGTCACCACGATAGACTTCCGCCAATTTAACGAAGGTGGCTCCAGGACCCTGCCAGAGGGTGTGCGCATCTTTGGCCCGGATGCCTCGGTTGCACAGGACCTTGAACCAGAATATATTGCCCTCTCCGACGATGGCAAAACGGCCTGGGTAACGTTGCAAGAAAACAACGCCGTGGCCGTGCTCGACATTCATTCAGAGACGATTATCACCGATACCAGCAAGGTGACCGTCACGGCTATCCTTCCGCTTGGCACCAAAGACTACAATCAGGAAGCCAATGCCATGGATGCCAGCAACAAAGATGATACCATCAATATCACGACCTGGCCGGTGAAGGGCTTTTACATGCCCGATGCCATTGCCAGTTTTACCATTGATGGTGATACCTACCTCGTCACCGCCAACGAGGGTGATGCCCGCGATTATGATGGGTTCAGCGAAGAAGCACGGGTCGCAGACCTGACGCTGGATACGGAAGCCTTCCCGAATGCGGAAGAGCTGCAACAAGAAGAAAACCTCGGACGGCTCAAGACAACAACCGCAAATGGCGATACGGATGGCGATGGCGAGTACGAGGAAATCTATGCCTATGGCGCACGTTCTTTCTCCATCTGGAATGGGAGCACTGGCGAACTGGTATATGACAGCGGCAACCAGATTGCACAGATTACCGCCGGGTTGTATCCCGAATACTTCAACGCCGACTATGACGATGAAGATGATGTTTTCAGCTTTGATGACCGCAGCGATGACAAAGGGACTGAGCCAGAGGGCGTGACAACCGGCGTAATCAGCGACACAACCTATGCCTTTGTTGGACTGGAGCGCATGGGCGGCATCATGGTCTACAACGTGAATGATCCCGCCGCGCCAAGCTTTGTGCAATACATCAACACAACCAACTACCACGGCACGCTGGCGGATGGTACGGCTGGCGACATTAGCCCCGAAGGGTTGGTCTTCATTCCTGCTGACGAAAGCCCGACCGGTAAAGCCCTGCTGGTCGTTGCGCACGAGGTCAGCAAGACCACAACCATTTTTGAGCAAACCGATCCCAATGGCGGTGGCACGTTGACCGTGTTGCATAACAACGACGGCGAGTCTTCACTCGCACCGCTGGAATATGGCACAAATGAGGGCAAACTGCCGGTGGGTGGCGTGGCAACATTCAAGAGCGTGATGCAGCGCGAGATTATGGATGCACGCGGCAACGGCAATGCGGTTATCAGTGTGTATGCTGGCGATGCATTCCTGGCTGGCGCGGTGATGCAGTGTACGAAAGATGTAGATTACGAACCCTTCTACGACGCAGTGGCACAACGCCAGATGCCGTATGATGCACATATCATCGGCAACCACGAGTTCGACTTTGAGCCAGATGTGCTCAAGAAATTCATTGAGGGCTTTGCTATCAATGGAGTGCTGCAGCAGCCATTCTTGAGTGCCAACCTCGACTTCAGCGAACAGCAAGACCCATCGTTCGATGCGTTGCTCGATAGCGATAACCTGGTTATTCCGCCGATTACCGATGGACGCGTACTGGCACGTGCAGCAATCATCACCGACCGCCACACCGGTCAGCGATTTGGTATCGTCGGTATGTCGCCTGAGTATCTGGAAACCATTTCCAGTCCGGGTGATGTGGATGTGCTGGACAATGTTGCCGAACTGGTTCAGGAGCAGGTTGACCGTATCCAGAACGACTATGGCGTCAACAAGGTCCTGTTTGTCAGCCACTTGCAAAGCATTGAGAACGATAAAGAGCTGATCCCGCAGCTTTCTGGCATAGACGTTGTTGTGTCTGGCGGCGGTGATGAACTGCTGCTCAACCCGGATGTAGATGAAACCATGCAGAAACTGCCGGGTGAGACGGTCGAGACCAAAGGCGAGTACCCGATGGAGGTCACCGACAAGGATGGCAACACGGTGTATGTTGTAACCGGCCCGGGCAATTACAAGTACCTGGGACGCATGGATGTTGTCTTTGATGACAATGGTGAGGTCTCCTCTGTCGTTTCTGACAAGAGCTATCCGCGCCGTGTAATGCCGAATAGCGATATTGCGTCTGCGCTGGGTGTGACCGATGTGGTGACGCCGGACAAGAAGATTATGGAGACAGTTATCGAGCCGATCCAACCCTGTCTCGATAAATACCAGTCACCTGTGGCTGGTACCGAGGTGCTGCTGGATGTTTCCAAGCCAGGTGTCCGCAGCAAAGAGACGAACAGCGGAAACCTGATTGCCGACTCCTACATCTATGCGTATGGCGTTTACACAGATACCACGCCCGCCAACCCGCTGGTTGCGGTGCAGAACGGTGGTGGTATCCGCCAGAATGCAGGGAATGTGCTGCCACGGGGCGCGGAAAGTGAAGCCAGCCTGCCGGGGGTCATCACAGAACTGGACATCATTGACGTGATGGCATTCAGCAACGACCTGAGCGTTATTCGCAACGTCACGCCGACAGACCTCAAGGAAGTTCTGGAGCATTCGGCTTCACGGTTGCCAGATGCAGGCGGTCAGTTCTTGCAGATAGCAGGGATGAAGGTGACCTACAACATCAGCCAGACCGCACAAGTCAACGAAGATGGGAGTGTCACAACACCGGGTGAGCGCGTGCGCGAGGTTATGCTGGACGATGGCACCGAGATTGTCAAGTATGGTGAGGTGGTGGCAGGAGCACCAAACGTTGACCTGCTGACCAACAGCTACACCGCCGGCGGTGGTGATGCCTACTTCTGGTTTGGGAACAACACCGATCAGGCATTGCTACGCGACCAGAGTGGCAATAAGCTCTCCTATCGCCAGGCATGGACGGACTATCTGAAGTCCTTCCCAGAGAAAGAGATTGCGGGGCAATCGCTGCCAACCATTCCAGCCAGCGACGAACGCTATCAGGCCGGGGGCGAGGGACGTATCACCATCAACACTGGCGATATCCAGTCAGAGCCAGTGCCAGCAGTCGTTGAAAAGACCATCTCTGCCACCGAAGGTGGCACGATTGAGAGTGGAGAACTGGTGAATGGCAAGCCACGTATCTCCGCGACGTTCGCACCCAATTCCTTTGGGAGCGGCGTCGTGTCCGTGACGGCAAAGCTGACGAAGCTCATGACACCGACACACAGTATCACGAAGAGTGTGTTTGCCTTCACGCTGGAGATGACGAATGCGGAAACGGGTGAAGAGATCACCCGCTTCAATCCTAAATACACCATGACGTTGCGCTATACAGATGAGGAACTGGCAGCGGCTGGCGTTGATGAGAACAATATGGACGTCATCTACTGGAATGAAGACGAGGGCCGCTGGGTGTCTTTGCAGTCTTCCATCACGTCCGTAGATACCACGAACAACGTCGTCACGCTAGAACTTGACCACCTGACCGAGTTCGCACATACGGAAGCTGGACTTGCGCAGGGACCGAATTACTATGTCTATCTGCCCACCATCAGCAAGTCTGAGACACAGTAAGCAATTGCTGATGCAGGTTGAGGCAGCAGGGTGTAATACCAGTGACGAGTGATAGGTGATGAGTGATGAGTTTCTGCAATGCGCTCTATCGCATCAGTCACTATAAGTAATCACTCGAATTTGGTGTAAACCCTGAGCAAGAAGCCCCCCGCAGGTGATATGCCTGCGGGGGGGCTCATATTCCTTTCTCGCCTGCTGCTGAAGCAATATTTGCATCAATAACGAGCAACCTGGAAGTCTTGACAGTCATACGGTTTCCCCCGCTGCATGCACCGTAGCCGCATCGAGATAGCGACTCTGCGCATCCAGCTCAACATCCGCAAAGTCTTCGGGCCAATCGCCAAATGCCCCGGTTTCGTCCAGGTCGGCACTGGTAATGTTGGTGAACCCTTCTTCGTCCCGTGAAAACCAGTGGAGTTTCACCAATTCGGCTGGCAGAGCATGTTCTGCTACCAATGTTTGGATGCCAAGTACCAGCAGTGAACTGTGCGTTTCAACTACCACTCGCACTCCCCGTATCGCTGCATCCGCAAGGATACGGGCCATTGCAGTCTGCGCCCGCGGGTGTAAATGGATTTCGGGTTGTTCCAGGTAAACCAGTTGCCCCGCTTTCGCTTCTTGCAGGGCAACTAAAACTGGCAACGTCTGGGAAACGCCAAAGCCAACATCGGCAATATTGACAAAATCGCTGCGTTCTCCTCCCGGCATTGCATGGGGAAGCCTGCCGACCTGCAATTCGACCTGGGTCTCATCAACAAGTTTTGCCTGCACTTCGCAGGTCAAGCCCAATTGACCAAGATACGCATTGAGAGCCTGCAACTTCTCGCTGCCGCTTCGTTGTTCCTGCCCATTGCTGCTCCTCTGTTGCTCCTGCCATTGTGCAATGACGCTGGCAGCATAGGTTTCAAACGTACCGGGTAACATCGAACCAACAGCCGTGAGCGGATACGTCCGTTCAGGATTACCACGTAAACCTGGCAAATGGATGATTTCCTGGATAAAGGAGCCAAAGCGAAAAGCGGGAGACACAAACGTACCAAAAAGATAATCCGATACTGACAGATTTGTTCCTGCATGACCCACATCTAAAAAACAACGATTGCGTATGATTGACAGTTCCCGATGTGGTTTTTCTGTATTGTGCAATCCCAGTTTCTCACGGCCCTTTGGTGAAAGCAGGCGTTCAATCTCATGGGCAGGCATACCAGCATACAGCGTCATATGCTGTTTATTGTGCTGATACACCATTTGTTGTACATCCAATTTTCCGCCACGCTTCTGTGGGCGAAACAGGACATCCAGAGCAGCCTGAGAAACATGTCGAGAAGAGCGTGGATCGCCAATGACCGTCAATCCTGCAGAAAACGAATGTTCAGGATTATCACGATGGGAAAGAAACTGCTCTTTACTGGTAAACTTGACGTTGGGACCATTGAGCCACAATGCGCCCGGATCATACGCGACATCAAGTGTCTGTTTGAGCAAGAGGAGCGGCTGCATCATACTGGATTTTCCAGAGCTGTTGGCTCCTGCAAGAATAGTCAATGGCCTGATAGCAATTTCTTGCTCCTGAGTAATTGACTTGAATCCTTTGACTCTGATGTGTGTAATGCCTCGTTTGAATCTGGGAGTTTCCTGTTTTGTTGGTGTTCTTGCTTCCATGTTTGCGCTCCTTTTTTAGCGAGATACATTCGTGGTAGTGGATTTTGCCCTCAGCAGGTATCACTTGTTTTGTATGATGCTTGCATACGGCAAAACATGCACGTAGCTGCGTGCCACTGTTTTGTCGTGGGGCGTGTGGGTTTTTCGATGAAGTCGAAAAACCCACACGCCCCACCAGAATGGGAAGTATGAGATAACCTGGTTCCTTCGCGCTTCCTATGGGTGCACCCCGTTGAGGGGAACATTGTCTAAAACCGCTCCACCTGCTCCCATTCAAACCACGGCAGCGCATGGTGCAGGAAGACTCGCAACCCCTCCATATCGCTGGCATCCAGATGATAGCGCAGATTGCGTAGATACCGCGCACACACCCCGGCCGGCAGCCCCAGCCGCGGTGCATACGCCAGCGCAATCTCATCAATCGCTTGCAAACCGGCTTCCTTTGCGGCATAGAGCGACGGCACGATACCAGCCGCCCGTACTGCCTCGGCACAGTCGCGCCGCACCGCCCACACCGCAAACGTAAACGGGAGCGAGGCAAAATGCACCCACTCATCGCCCAGATCGAAGCAATAGGGCAGACCACGCCGCCCGATATGCCGCCGCAGCACTCCCTCAAACAGCGCACGGTCACCGATGAGCAGCGCACCATCGCTGCTCGCCAGCATCACGTCCAGGTCTTGCGGCTGGCTGCTCCACTCAGGGGTTACATGATAATGCTGTTCACACAACACACGCAGCAGATTGACGCTTGTTGCAGAATGGTTGGTCAACGCAACCAGCGAGCCATCTAGTTCACGCGGGTCGGGCCGCCAGGAAAACAGCAAGACACTATTCACCGCGCCGAGCGAGGCGATAGAGAGACCTGGCACCAGCAACAACTCATCCGCATGTTGTGCAAACGCATAGGAGGAAATCGGCGCAATCGCCACCCGTCCAGCGAGTAATGCTTGATTGACCGCAGTGGGCACACCACGAACGCGAGGAATATCGGGCAAATAGGCATCGAGATAGTATTCAATAGGTTGCGTATTGAGATAATCTATCGTGCCGACGGAAAGGTCTGTCGTTTCACGCACCAGTCAGCCCCTCAGCTACAGACTTCTACCTCGCCATACAACGCGTCACGCTCGACTGGCACTTTGCCTGCGGTACGGATCATGGCAACCAGTTCATCCCGATGAATAACCTGGCTTGTCTTTGCCCCGGCATCGTGATAGATGCGCTCTTCGACGACCGTGCCGTCAATATCGCTCACCCCGAATGCCAGCGACACCTGGACGACTCTGGGCGTAAGCATCACCCAGTATGCCTTCACGTGCGGAAAATTATCTAGCATCAGCCGGCTGATCGCCAGATTGCGCAAATCGTCAAACCCCGTGGTTGAAAGGAGTTTGCGAGCACGGCCCAGGTTATTATTGGCAGGATGATAGGCCAGCGGCACAAACGTCATAAAACCGCCGCTCTTATCCTGCTGTTCGCGCAACTGGACAAGATGATCCACACGGTCTTCAGTTTCTTCCACATGCCCATACAGCATGGTCGCATTTGTTTTCAGCCCAAGCTCATGCGCGATGCCGTGAATCGCCAGCCAGCCGCTCCCCACAATTTTCTCAGGACAAATTTTGCGCCGCACCCGCGGATGGAAAATCTCCGCCCCGCCACCGGGCATAGCATCCAACCCTGCATCGCGCAAAACGGTCAACACATCGCGCCAATGCATATTGCCAATGCGTGCCAGATAATCTATTTCAACCGCGGTGAACGCTTTGAGCGAAACCCAGGGAAACTCATTTTTTAACGCCCGCAGCAAATCGCAATAATAATCTATCTTCAAATCCGGGTGCAGACCACTGACGATATGAAACTCCCGCGTGTTGCGGTTGACCGTTTCGCGGGTCCGTTCAATTATCTCTTCGACGGTCCACATATACGCATCATCTTCATCTCCATTGCGACGGAATGAACAGAAATTGCAATGGGCTGCACAAATATTCGTCGGGTTGATATGCCGGTTCTGGACAAAATAAATGTTATCACCATTACGCTGACGATTGGCAAAATCCGCAAGCACACCCAGGGCAAGCAAGTCGTTCGCCTGATAGAGTCGTACACCATCCTCAAAAGTCAATCGTTGGCCGGCAAATACCTTTTCAGCAATATCCGCAATAGTTGAATGTCGAAAAAAATGCTCCACTCCTGAAAACTCCATTTCTATGTATTTCGGTTTGCGGCTCGTTTGCTTGCTCTTCCACGGGCTTTACTTTCGCAAGGCGAAAAATGCACGCAAAAGCGTGCCAGTCCATTCTGGTGGGGTTTCTCAGTTTTTCGACGAAGTCGAAAAA
>CAYFVX010000139.1:0-8454 GCA_964346425.1 uncultured Chloroflexaceae bacterium
GTTGCTGCCAGACCCATTTCATCAACTCAAGCACTTCATCCGGGCGATAGGTAATGGTGCATGAGGGATTGTGCTCCGTCCAGTCTAGCTTGTTCTGCAACCAGTATTCACACTGGTCAATGGCAGAACGATCATTGCGCGTAACCGCTCCCTCTGGTGCTTTGACCGGGAAATGCACCACCCACGTATTTGCATCTTCCGGCGTCTGTCCATTCTCCGGATCCATCGGCACACCACAATCACGCAACACCTTGAACACCGGCGAATAGGCAGCCACTCGCACATTGCGGATGTAATAGGGTGCCCAGCGTGTATGCAGCCCGGAGGCACAGTCTACCAATTGCGAAGAGTTGCCGCTTGGCTTGACACAGGTGACGGAGGCGGAGGGATTGATGCCAATCCGATGCGCGATACGCTGGTTGACATCAATGGCAATATCGCGCAACTTTGCCTTCACCCCCGCATCCTGGGCTATCGGGCTATCCATCTGCCCCGTAATATCCACGCCCAGCAGCCGCTCCTCCTCACAATTTTCGCGCCACTGCGGACGCAGGCCAGGGAAATAGGTCGCCATAGACTGAATAGTTCCCACAATCGTCGCTACCTCCACCTTGTCGCGCAGCGTCTCAAACGTATCATCCACCCGCGCAATCGCCGAAGAGAGATTGCAAAACTCGTAGGGTCTGAGAATAATCTCCCCACAGTTGTGGACATACAAACCATTGGCATCAAACGCATTGATGCCAGGAATAGCGCAATCATACACCGGTTCTTCCCCAACATACGTTACTGCGGCAATCCGAGCCGTAAATCGCTCACGATTGGGCATGCGGTGATAGGGAGCAAGCAACCCACTTAATCGTGCGGCTTTCTCCGGGGAGGAGAAACCAACGCGCAAGCTAAACTCCTGGATGTTATCGCTGGTTATCGCCAATTCGTAGCACCCATCACACTGGTGCTGAGAGATAGTGGAAGCAATCCCAAGCCTCAGCAGCATCCGTTGCGCTGCTCTGAGCAATTCCCTCTTCGATTGACGGATGCATACACTGACGTCTTTCTCTTGCGTTCCCCTGACGGTTCCATCTGCATCGAACAACCCGCGCAAAAACCCCACGTAAAACTCAGCAGACGTTGCTTCAATCTGTGGAGTGATCGTTTTGCTGCCTGGCACAATACCATAGTGCGCTGCGACAGACGCCAGCCTGGTACTGGCAATCTGCCAGCATTGGCCCGCCTGATTGTACAGCGGCGCAAGGTCGCTCCGCGCCCCAACGTTTTGCACCACAGAGGCAGAGACCATCTCTGCCATCGCCTGCGCATGCTCACCTCCAAAACACACAATCGCCTGATTGGACCGCTGGCTGCGTGTCGTGAACGTTCCATCACCCACCAGCATACCCAGCAACCAGCCAACCGACGCACCATGGTCCAGAGCCTCCCAGCTCGCGCCACGATGATTGTGCAAGCGGAGAACATCACCACTGCGTAAATCACCGGCGACCGTCCACTCCTCACGCTGTGTCTTGCAGCTCTGATAGGTCACTTGCCGCAACGGGTGATTCGCCGTCACGCGGAGCGTATAGCCTTCTTCCGTAGTAATTTCATACACTGGCTTCGTGCCCGTGTGCCAGAACCCATCACTGGTACTGCGCCACTGCTGCCCATCCACCAGCGCAACAAAGTGCTGCCCAACCAGCGCACCAACCTGCATAGGCCCGAACTCCGTATGCACCCAGGTATCACCAGTGACGCACGGGTTTGTGCCAAACTCGGCTGGCTTGCGGCGAGCAGGCCGCATGGCAATGGCAGACTCACGGTTGAAAATACCGGGTTCGCCGCGCCCCGACTCGACCATCTCCAGAAACCGCTTGGAAAAATCCGTCTGTGTAAAACCGCCTTCGGGCCATACCGCAGAATTGTTTGCATTCCAGCGCTGGCTATTTTCGCGCTCAAAATCGCCATTTTTGCACTGCTGCATTTCCACATCGTCATAGTCAAACAGGGAAATCATCGCGGTGCGGCGCATGCCGCCACTAACCGCCGCATTGCCCACCGCGCACATCATGTCGTGCGCATCGAGCGGCCGCAGGAAGCTGCCTTGACGAGCCAGAATGCGCGAACGAATGAACTTGAGCATATGACGCAGCGGCTCCGGGCCAGAAGCGCGTCCGCCCTTCGTGCGCAATGGCGCACCAGCCGGGCGCAACTGCGAAAAATCGAAGCGAATATCGCCCCCCTCAAACCACGTTTCCAGACCAATGCGCAACGCTTCCGCCCACCCCTCGGCCGAGTCTGGCACGACAAACATATCACGCACCAACCCTGACTGCCGTTTGATCCGTGGGAAGTTCTCAACATATGTACTCTCGACCGAATAGCCTACGCCACAACCACTCATAGAGATGATAAGAGCTTCAACAAATGAGGCGATGCTTTCGACTGGCTGGTAGGAACAGTTGTAGATAGTGATATGGCTGCGTCGCGCAGCGGGGCCAGCCATCGCAAGCAGCCGCATGGATGGCATGACGCGCATTTCCAGGATGGCGTGGCGTAGTCGTTCATAGGTCTCCGCGGAGAGCGCAGAGCCAGCCAGTTCATAAAAGAATTGGATGGTGCGGTCTACGGTTTCAATCCAGGTTTCACGGCGACCAAGCTCATAGTTAAAGCGTGCATATTTGTCGAAAAACTGAAACTTTTGCAGCGGAGTGGGGAAATACTGCGCTGATTGGGCAAAAGACCGGCGCACATCTTCGGGGATAGGGCGCATTTCACGTTTGCGGGCGTGCTCAGCGCGGTAGAGGATATAACGCTTGGCCGCGTCAAACTCGCCGGCTGCCTGCAAGACCATCTCGACAATATCCTGCACACCTTCCACAGAAGGTGGCGTACCATTGGTCCGAGCGGTAATGATGTTCACAACACGCCGGGCGAGTTCGGGCACGGGGGTTTGTGGAGTTCGTTCAAAGCTGGCAAAGCAACGTGTGAGAGCACGTTCGATCCGACCAATGTCAAACGGGACAACTCGCCCATCGCGTTTCACTATAATATCAGGCACTTTCATTCCTGCCCGATCTACATCGCGATACTCAAGCATTGATCTTAACTCCTGCACACTCATGTGTGTTCTCCTTACTCATAAAAAACAAACCTGGTACAAACGACAAATGGTAGTACCAGGATATATGGTAGAAATAGAAGGTTTATCATACTATATATAGTACCCTGTGGTTATGTCCATGCCTATATATAGTGCATCATAGGGAATGAAGTGTACCATGCCTTTCCCAGAATTGTCAACGCAAAACCTACCGGCGGACCTTTGCGTCTTTGCACCTTTGCGTGAGACCCTGCCCGGACGTTCCCAATAGTTTCTTCACATAAGCCAATCTGCCGTTTTTCCTTGTAAGTCATTTGTAACTCCCACCTGTATAATTGGTTGGTTCAAAAAAGACATATCATGCGGATGGAGCCATGACCGACTCTGAAGTTATCTGTCAGTGGTGTGGCAGCGAAAATGTACAAATGCGCAAATATCAGGTGCGAGTGGATAATGCGCAAATGGATGTCCCACACGTGCTCTATGTCTGTGCCGATTGCGGTATGTATTCGCTGGTCGCCTGGTTTGGCAATCGTTGCTCCAACTACCGTGCAATTGAAAAACGGCGGTTCCTCTTGCCAAACATCTATATCATCATCTACCCCATTGCCTGTGCATGGTGTGGAGCAGATGAACAGATGGAGCCTGTAGACATCAATGCGACGATTGGCAATCCGATGACGCGTCGCCATCGGTATGATGTGTATATTTGTCTGGCGTGCGAGTGCTATACGGCTGTTTCTTACCTGGGTGAACTTGCCACCTACGCGGTCACGCAAGATAACATATATTCCACACTGTATTATCTCAATATTGAAGACAAATAACCTTTAAAAGTTATTGTAGTCACGTATTTTCCCCTTTTTCTTTCATGCAAAACCTTTGACGGTTGAAGTAATGTATGATATGATGCAGAGCACACTATAAGGAGGAGGAAGCAAAGCCATGTCAGAGCAACAAAATGCGGGACGCCCTGTTGTCAAAGGAAATACTGCTGGTGCCAAAGGCGGTTCAGCAGCAAAAGCAGCCAGTCCTGGTATGAACCGTCGTGAATTCCTGGCCTGGTCTACAGCCGGGGCTATGGCCCTGTGTGGGGTGGCTGGCGGGGTCACCCTTGCCCTGCCCGATCCCAAGACTGATCCACTTATGCAAAGCATTGTTGGGACGGATGCCGAAGGACAGCCCAATCAACCCGTCGTTGGAGGGTTTTCCTATCCCCGTATCAAGGAAGGAACTTTTGGCGGGCAGTTTGTTGTCGAACGGAAGGCCACCAGTTATACGCTGGATGAACGCCCGGAACTCGACGCAGTGGGCAAATTCTATATCGTCAAGGTTGAAGAACTTGTGCCAGTGGAGGATGGCGGGGTGGCTGGCGACGAAACAAACAGCGTTCTCGCTATCTATCAGGTCTGTACACACCTCGGTTGTCTGGTGCCTTTCGATGGTGGGCAGAACCGTTTTATCTGTCCCTGCCACGGGTCAACCTTTGAACGTGATAGTGTCTACGTCCTCGGCCCTGCCCCGCGTAGCCTGGACCAATTCGAGGTCCTGGTCACTTCCGATAACACCATTATTGTAGACACAGGCAAAAAACGGACCGGCAAAATCCATGCGTGATGGTATGGATGGATGAATGTTTCTGGCAAAATATTCATCATCGTATTCTGCTCTCGATATTTTTATGCTGGTATGCATAAACATGGCGGCATAGGGTACTACATCAGTATTCTGTGTCGTTGCTTCATGCAAATGAAATGTGAACTCGTGACGATGGTAAGAAAGGTTTGGAAGTCCCCCGATAGTTTTCTTCTGGAAGGATAGGATAAGTCATGACTCCACAGCCCGTTGAAAAGGCGGGTGCAGGCTCCAGATTGAAGGCATGGTTTGTCGAAGTTGCACGTTCCTTTTTCCCTAGTATGGGATGGGATGAATGGCGGCAAACTCTGCGTGGAGACCCGGCACCGCGGCCAAACCCGCGTATGCGTGTGCATAGCAACAGTTTCTGGTATCACATTCGGCCACGTGCAGTGCCAGAAGAGGCAACTGCATGGTGGTACACCCTCGGTATGGGGTGGTTGAGCTTTTATTTCTTTGTGCTGGAAACGATCACAGGTATCATCCTGATGATCTACTACATTCCATCGGTTCACCAGGCATACGACACCATGTTGCAGATTATGGGTGACGTGCCGCTTGGCAATCTTATGCGTAATCTGCATCGTCTCGGCGGACACTTTATGGTGGGGGTGGTGTTTATCCATATGATACGCACCTATGTCACTGCCTCCTACAAAGCTCCCCGTCAATTCGCCTGGGTCACCGGGGTAGCTCTCCTGCTCATGACCCTGGTGCTCTCGTTTAGCGGCTATCTGCTCCCCTGGGATCAGCTCGCCTACTGGGCTGTGACGATTGGCTCTTCAATGGCAGACTCGGCTCCCGTCATTGGGAACGCGGTCAACTTGATTGTCCGAGGAGCGCCCGATATCGGGCAAGGTACGCTCATTCGCTTTTATCTCTTGCATGTGCTACTCCTGCCGCTGGTTGCCATTGTGGTTATCAGTATGCATTACTACTCGGTGCGCAAAGCAGAGATTTCGCCGTTCCACGAACTGTTCGAAAAGAAAGGCCCCTCGAAGCGCAAAATACCCTTTTTGCCCGACCAGCTTTTCTTTGAAATCGCGACTATTGCCGTGCTGACTTTCGGCTTCATTGTCGTCAACCAGTATTTCTGGAACGCCAAGCTGGAAAACCATGCCGACCCACTGGTTACCCCGCAGCATACCAAAGCTCCCTGGTATTTCTTATGGCTCCAGGGCTTACTCAAAATGGGGGATACATTTGGGTTTGGGGTTGCCTATCCAGGTCTCATATTCATCGTTTTATTCCTGCTACCATACCTGGACCGCAATCCCAGTCGCCGGCTCAAAGACCGCAAGATTGCGCTGGTCGGTGGCGTCTGTGCGATGATATTGCTCGCATTCCAGACGTATGCCGGCTTACCAACCTATGGTATCCAGATGACCGGCTCCAGCGAGCTGCAGTTTGAATGGGTGCCCGGCGAAGGTGAAGGCAAAGCAGACATGGTGCCGTTCGACCAACTCCCAGATGAGCGTGTCGTCTTCGATAGTTCCGAAGCAGCAGAAACGGGTGATTTCTGGGAAGGCTTTGTTGAGGGCGATATCAACAACCTGTCGCCAGCCTCAGAGGAGCTCTTCTTCGAGTTCTACAGCGACGTGTTGCACTGGCAACATGTGGATGAAGGATTTAGCGATGGGCATGGCAGAATAACTATCCAGCCCTGGCAAACCTCCCTGGATGAAAATGGTGAAGAGTACCCCACACTCAAGAAGGTGACACTGGTTATCATTACTGGAGGGCAGGAACAGGAACCGCTCTTCCGCTTCTTACCACGCACCAAAGACCTGTCTCCGTTGGGAACTGGTCATATGCATGGGGTCGGTGGTGGAGAACATTAGATTATAACCTGGAATATGGAGAAGACATATGACACGTAATCTCGCAGCCTCGGTCATCTTCCTTCTGGCAACCGCGATCCTGTCGTTGTACATCTGGGTGACCGAGAAGGAAGCTATGGCAATGCGCAACGAACGTATCGAAGGCCAGAAAATCGCCAAAGGTGCGTTTGACTACGAATCGAACTGTGCGCGTTGTCATGGAATGGTAGGCGAAGGTATCAGCGGTACACGCATCAACTTTTTATATGTCAAACGAGCGGACGGTACCGAAGAAGGCACGCTGATAGAAGAAGGGCGCTGGTTTGGTACCGATCAGGTCAAGGAAAAGTATGGCACGCTGCGCAACTACATTGTTGCAACGTCCAGTTCTGGTATTCGCGGCACGCAGATGCTCGCCTGGAGCCAGGATTATGGCGGAGCACTGCGCCAGGACCAGTTAGAGAATATCGCTGCATACATTATGTCCTGGCAGGGCAGAATACCCGAAGGTGCCGAGGTTGACGCCATTGCGTATCAGGCGGAGGAAATCGCCAAAACGCTGGAAGGAACAGACCCGCTCGAAGTCGGGGAAGCTCTCTTCAGTAGCACCTGTTCTTCCTGCCATAACCTCAATTCAAGCACCAAAATTGGGCCTGGTCAGGGCGGATTATTCGGTGAAGAAGGAACAACGTCCTTCGGCACCAAACTGCCCAACAACGAAGACATCACCTATGAAACCTTCAAAGAGTGGGTCCACACCGGTAGCGTCGGCTATACGGAAGAGGAGTTGAATGAAGTCGAAATTCTTGAACCCTACTGGGAATCCGGCAAGAAGCGCACGGCGATGACTCCCTTCCCAACCATAGACGACAAAGGTATGACGGCCTTGATTGCCTATATGAGCCAGTTTGATCGCAGCGGCAACGCAACATTGCCACCGCTCGATCCCAATCTGGAACCCTGGCCCACCGATGAAGATGGCGACCTGCTCCCATTGACGGAATACGTGGACGAGGAAAACAATCTCAAACCCGACGTATTGGAATAGCTCATTGCTTCTCGGTGTTCGTTCGGCAGGGCTTGCTGTAGTCATTACCGACAACCGCCAGCCCTGCCCACCTCAGAGCACGGAAGCATAGAACATTGATAGGAGGGCATATCTGTGAAAGGAATGTTTGGGGTCAAGCAAGTTGAAGAAATGTTTGGGGTCAAGCAAGTTGAAGCGGCAATCTTCATCGTGTTTGCCGTAGTATATACGGTTCTGCAGCTCTGGTGGGCTATCGCGGTTGCCCGGAACCCGGGTGGGTTTCTGCCTGCGTTTGCAGATCAGAGTCCGACAGCCATCAATAACAATGCAATGTTGCTGTTTGTGCTGGTGACTTCGCTGCTCTATGCAGGTATCGGTATCTGGCTTGGCATAAAAGATTCGGCGCAAGACATATCCAGTTTTCTCACGCGGGAAAATATAGCCGGTTTTTTGATGCGGGCTGGAGTTGCGCTGATGGTGTTTAGTAGCGTGGGGCAGATTGCCTCTGTCTTTGTGCCAGCCGCAAAGTGGACCTTGCCCGCCGAGGGTATCCCGGTCATGCGCACGCTAACCATCGCAGTTTCGTTGGGTATTTTCCTTGCCGGTGTCGGTGGCAACATGACCTGGGGCCAGGGAAGACGCGAAGAATTTCTGGCTGCCACCGGCGGTAAGAAGAAGAAATAACAACCTCTTGCTCGTGTGGGTTGCTGCGCAGCAACCCACGCAAGCAAAAGATGACAGCGTTGTCGCGTTACGCCGCACAGTTTGCGAAGCGAAGAAAGCGCACGCACCTGCGTGCCAGGGAATTAAAGGATTCTGATGGTAACGTCCGGGCAGGGCCTCTCGCAAAGGCGCAAAGCCGCAAAGGTCCGGAC
>CAYFVX010000140.1:0-8391 GCA_964346425.1 uncultured Chloroflexaceae bacterium
TATCATCCCCTTCTTCAACACGCCAATCCTGCGCCAGCACCCCTTCCAACTGCATCGTTTCAGGATTGTAGCTCACCAGCGTTTCATACAGATTGCCTACAACCAGCGAACTATCCAGTTCATAGGCTTCGGCCGGATCGAGCGAGCGAATGCTACCAAAATCACCCGCAAACACCAGCGTCTGCGCTGCATCAGCATCCTGTTGTGTTTCCTCTCCCGTCACAACCTCCGCACCTTGCACTGCAGACTCCGTCTCCGCAGGCATAGGTGACGGTTGGGCAGTCGGTGTATCAGATGGTGTATCGGACGTATCGCCTGTCGTACTGGTTGTCTCTGGCTGAGCTGCGCAGGCAGACACCAGCAGCACTACCAGCAAAATCCCTAGACTATAACCAATCTTTCGCATGGAATATCTCGTTTCTCTCTATCTCCATTCTCCATTCTCCATTTTCCATTTTCCATTCAATCACCTCTACGCATCATCCATGCCGGGCGGCGGTATCTGCCAGCCACGCGGGTAGACAACATATACGGCTCCGCTCGAATGGTGTTGCCAGCAACGCAAAAACTGATCGGCCCGATAGGTGCGCAAAACCTGCGTCGTATCACTGCCCGCCGGATCAGCCACGCGCACCGCACCACCATCTACAAACCCGACCACCACGAGCAAATGCCCGCTGCTCTCTGGCAACGGGGCATGGTCAAGTTCCTGCCGCTTCCAGGCAAGGCTACAAATAATCGGGACGCCAGTCTGGAGCCAGCGGGCAAGTTGTTGCAGCGTGCCAAACTGTGTTACATACGCTTCCAACCCAAGCGAGGCAGCATAGGCCATATTGAATGCCCAGTTTCCCGTACCATCATACGCCGCATCAAACACCATCGGCGCAACCCGCTCCGCGACTGAATCAGGGGACACAAAGGGTTGCAGCCGAGGCTCCTGTATCTGCCGATACCAGTAGCCCAGCACCATCGCCAGGGCCGTCGGGCTACACCAGACGCCGTTCCCATCGGCAACCTGGTACTGCGAAAAACATGGCACATCCAGCGGAGCGACCCTCTGCACCGGCGACGCGGTGATAATACCAGCCAGATCTGCGAATGTGTGCTCCCTGACCGACAGACAGAGCGTCAATGAATACACCGTAGGGAGCGTAGCTTGCGGCTGCTGGCTGCACAGCAACACCCGCGCCTGCACCGCACTGGCAGGCTTGAGCAAGCGCAGAATTTCTGTTTCCATCAGGCCGTGCTCGTCCTGCTGCGGAGCAAAGCTGCGGCGACGACTCTGCGTCAACAGACTATCCCAGACCACAACGCGGTAGAACTTTGTCCACTGTTTGCCAAACCGTGCGCGGAGCTGCAGTTCAAGCCACGTTCCCACCGGCGTCTCCGCGCTCCAGGAAGGAATAACCGTCGTGCATGGTATAGTAGGCGATGCCCGGGGCGAAAGGAGTACCGCCTGTACCGCCGTATCCTCACCGGCTGGCGGTGGCTCCAGCGGCCAATCTTCTATATCCGTGCTCTGCCAGCGGATGAGCGTTACCAACCCTGATGGTGGTTTCAGTGCATAGGCGACTGCCGCTTCCAGCGACAGCGCATGCCCGCTGGCATACGCCCGATTAAAGAGCAACTCACCGGCAAATGTCCGCGCCGCATTGAGCGTTCGCTCGTAGTACAGGTCATACACCGGTGGTTGCGGAATATCATACCACTCCCGCATGGCCGCCGCTGCCCCCAGCAAACTGGCACAGTGGGTGGGATAGCCCAGCACACACCATGCGTCTGCCAGCCGTTCCAGACAACGCGCTATCCGCTTACGGTTCATATTGGCAATCTGTTGATAGAGGCGCAGGCTCTGGTGAAACTGCTCGATAGCTTGCGTGGTATTGCCCGCAAAGAGTGCCGCATCCCCCAGACTGACCAGCATATCCGCCATCCCGCGTTTATCTTCCAGCGATTGGTAGAGAGCCAGACTTTCCGTAAACCGTTCAATCGCACGGTGCGGCTGGTCGGGACGATGATACAGTTCCGCATCGCCCAGATTGCCCAGCGCAATCGCAATGCGAAACGGGTTATTCAGCGCACGCCGCAACGCCAACCCCTCTTCATGCAGGTGAATAGCCGTTTCAAGCTCACCCTGCGATTCAGCAACCAGACCAAGCGTATTGAGTGCTTCCAGCATCCCCTCCGTATGCTGCAAACCGCGCCAGATATCGAGCGATTCAGCCGCAAGTTTTCGGGCTTCGGTATAATCCCCCTGTGCCCAGGCAAACCCACCAGCTTCATCCAGAGCTTTGGCGCGGGCTGCCTGCGAGAGACCCGTAGAATCCAGCACCCGCTGCAACCACATGCGCCCTTCCTGCTGATACCCACACCAGTACCAGAAAAGTTCCAACACCGCACACAGTTGCAACGCCGTCTCTGCATCACCCACATCCAGCAACCGCTGCAAAGCGGTGCGGACATTGGCATAATCTGCAAGCAATTGCTGCTGGCACATCTCCTGCCGCGCCCCTTTCAAACCGGCCACCGCCTCCTCCGCCTGCTTGAAATAAAAAGCGGCGTGGAGCGGAAACAATTGTGCCGCCTCATCACTTGCCTGCAAGTGTTCGAGCGCATATTCGCGGATCGTTTCCAGCATACTGAACCGCGGATTGCCCTCGACATCCTCCTTCTGGCGCAGCAAACTCTTGTGTATCAGCGATTCAATTCCGTGGATGATGGCGGATGCAGGGTACTGCGCATCGTGACAGACGGCTTCCACTGCCTGCATGGTGAAGCTACCGGTAAACACCGCCAGGCGGCGGAAGAGCACCTGCTCTTCCACGGTCAGCAGTGCGTAGCTCCAATCCAGTGAGCGATGCGCACTGCGTTGCCGTTCCGGCAAATCGCGCAATCTCCCGCTGGCAAAGGCCAGTGATTTTTGCAGTTGCGCCAGCATCGCCTGCGGTGGGAAGGTATTGATATGCGACGCGATCAGTTCAATGACCAGCGGCAACCCATCCAGCGCGATGCAGATATCTGCCACTGCTGCCGCATTATCATGCGTCAGCGCAAAATTGAATTTGCGTTCCCGCGCCCGTTCAATAAACAGATGCACCGCCTCCGATTGCAACAGCAGGCTGCGATAGTCTTCCCAGTCAGGCGGGCAGTGTGTCGTATCTGGCAACCGTAGCGGCACCACTTCATACTGCTGCTCATCATAGAGTAGTAGCGGCTCGCGGCTGGTCACGAGGATATGCAGCAACGGGGCGGCATTCATCAGGTCCAAAATAAGCGGTGTCGCAGCCAACACGTGTTCAAAGTTATCCAGCACCAGCACGCCATGCCGATGATGGAAATAATCGGCGAGCGTCTTTTCCAGCGACTGCCCAGCAACCTCTTTTATGCCCACCCGCTGCGCTATTTCGCTCTTGACCAGTGCGGTATCATGCACCGCAGAAAGGTCAACGAAGCAGACGCCATGTCGAAATTGTGGCTGGATTTGCTTCACGATTTCCACTGCCAGCCGGGTCTTTCCACTCCCACCCGGCCCCCAGAGCGTCAGCAACTGCTGCTTGAGCAATAGAGCTTTAAGTGTAGCCATATCTTGTTCGCGCCCGATGAAGCTGGTGCGATTGGTGGGCAAAAGACCAGGCAGTGGGCTATCGTCAGGCGGATGATCGAAAAGCGGCAGATATTTTTGCAGGGCTGCATTGAATTCCTGGGGAGCAAAGAAATGCGCAATCTGACGAATATCTACCAGCGGGAAACCAGCGGGTGCCAGGAAGAGTAGCACGTCCTCGGCGGTACAGCGTTTTTTGACGGTGGAATGTTCAACGAGGATCTGCACAATCGCATACAGCAACCCTTCCTTGTTGGGGATGCCGCGGTACTTCCAGTTGGTAATAGCCCGTTCGTCATAATCAAAGGCAGCATTCTTATCGCGCAACTGCACAGTAAATGCCCGCCGGTTCAGTCCGACTCTATTCAGCAAGGTCTTGAGTTGCTGGAATGCCGTTTCGGGACAAACCGCAGAGGCAGAAGCGGAGGGAGAACCAGGTTCCATAGGTATTCCTTCCCCCATTGGCACCATCATGCAAAAATGCAGCAAGAATCATCATTTTTGATGACCATGCGTGCCGGCATATGTGGCATACTTCTCTTACGTGTAGATTGTATCACATTGAACGCCCTTGTGCAGAGTTCATTCCAGCATATAATCACATCCCTCGTCGTAACACGAAATCTCTCTCACCCTGGGCCGTGGTGGTGTAACTCCTTCATGGGGCAAGCAAGCATCCTTTGGAGGCGAACACATGAAGCCCCTCGCCGGTTGCCGCCAGCGGGGGGTGGTGTAACTCCTTCATGGGGCAAACAAGCATCCTTTGGAGGCGAACACATGAAGCCCCTCGCCGGCTGCCGCCAGCGGGGGGCTGTTTGTTTGCAGAACATCTCCAATCAAGGAGTACAACTTGTCCCCAACTCGCTCTTAATCTCCAACGCCAGCTCCCCCTGGTACGTCACCAGCGCACACGTGCCCTCCGTCAGCGGGCCATACTCCTGGTTGATGCGCGTGCCCCGCGTGGCGACAAACGCCCGTCCGCCAAAGAACCAGGTGCCATCAATACTGGCGGGGCGACTGCTGATAACCCCATACCACTGCCCATACTCGCCCGTGTTGACGCTGCTGATGTAGCACACACCCGTGGGCTTGCCTTCGATGCGTAGCGCAATACCACCGGCAAACTCCACGGCGGCACACGAGCCAACCACCAGTGGCGCATCATCCTGGTCCAGCGGCGTGCTGCTGGTGGCAAAAAACGTGAGACCACCGATAATCCAATCCCCGCTATCGCCCACGGGCCGCTGGCTGATAAGCCCGACCCAGACCACATCGCTACTCAGGTCCAGGCCACTGATGCCACCGCTCTTGGGGCAAGCTCGCGGCGACTCGCTGGCGATGCGCACAGCAACCCCTTCTGCAAAGAGCACAGAAGCGCACGCCCCGACTACCAACCGCCCATGATCTTCATCCAGCCGCGTGGCTTCCGTGGTGGGAATGATGCGCCCACCAACTACCCACGGCACCGTCGCGTCGGCCACCGGCCGGCTGCTGATAACCCCATACCACTCGCTCTCCTGTGCATGCGCCACCGGCCGGCTTGCTGACAGCACGGAGAACAGCAACAGCAAAAGAACGACTCCAACCATCCACCCCTGACGCCTGTTCATACGCACTCTCCTTACGCAATATTTCCATACCATATTTCGTGGTATTTGTGCTAGTTGTGGTCCCCGCCAAATTATCCAATTGCAAAAACCCTTTCGAGAATCGTAGCAGCGGTTTTTAACCGCTGGATATTCCGATACATCCATCCATCCATTTTGCGGCAAAATCTGCCCCATCTGCTGCGCGGTGGATGGTTCGCATGAAACGAGATTCCGCGGTTGAAAACCGCGGCTACAATGCACGGTGTGGTTCTTACAGGGAAAAAACCTCTATACATGTGAGCTTCCTTGCCCTCGCTCCCAGGCGAGCGAGACATTTGTGTTCTGCGTGGTATTGGTGGCTTCCGCTGCCGCTTGCACCGTCGCCGTGCGCGTTGTCGCATCGGAGGCAAGCGCAAACCACAGGAACAACATACCATACAGTTTATACGAAAGCACCAGCCCCCAGACCGGTCCATGATAGGTCTGGTCAAAAAAGGCCCAGTGGCTCCCATAGCATAGCAACATCCAGGCCACACTATACAACGCCAGCGTCTGCCAGCGCAAGCGTTGCGGGTCGCGGTCCAGCCGCACAAAGAGTTGATACATGGGCAGCAACAGAATCGTCTGATAATGGATCCAGGCAATCGGTATCACAATCAGCATCGCTACCATCCAGAGACCAAACCCGGATTCGGCATCCATATACTGCACACGGATGAATGTCCATAACGTAAAGACAAGCATCCCAAGATAGGCAACCCAGCGAATGAAGCCGGGCGCGTCCGCCCCAAACTCAATGCTATTGGCTGCCAGCCGATTGAGAAAGCCGTTGATCGTCTGGTTTTCCGGCCAGACCGTCCCGCTCCGCAACGTGGGCATAATCTCAAACATATAGATGCGGTGGATATCCCAGCCAAAGACGACAATTGCCAAGCCCCAGAGCAACGCGAACGACGCCCCAAACGCCAGCATGCTCCGCCAGTGCCGCCGCGCCACGCCATGCGCCACCAGATAGGCCGGATAAAACTTGACCGCGGCGGGAAACGCCAGCACCGCCCCATACCACCCCCATTTGTCGCGCTGGATAAACAGCAAGGCGGCCGCCAGCGCGAGCAGGATGAAGATATCAAACTGCCCAAAGCCAATCGTATAGTTCAACGGCTGATAGGTGAGCAGCAGATAGCCCAGCCCAAGCGTAGACCAGGAGCGCAACGGTCGCTTGCTCCAACGCCACATGAGATAGAGCGTCACCCCCAGCAGGAAGATATTGATAAGCCGCCAGACAATCAAGCCCGGCACATAGGGCAGGCCCGTCAATGGCCCCATCAGGAAAAAGAAAAAGGGTGGATACTTATACGTCAGCACCAGATGATTGCCATGAATAACCTCCAGATCGTAGGGGTTTTCACCATTGAGGAAGGAGCGTGGCCCGCGAAACAGGGCGGTAAAATCGCTTGTGTAATCTGTGCTGAGCGTCTGGAAATACTCGATAAAGCCATAGCCAGCCAGAGCCAGCACCATCGCCGCCGTCAGTATCCAGCGCAACCGCTGCCCGACAAACGGATAGATCAGCGCAGACACCATTGCCACAATAGGCAGATTGCCGGGATGCCAGATATCCTCCAGCCCATACTGCAAAAACAGATAGAGCGGAATGGATGCGGACCAGGCAACCAGGATTACGAGAATATTGGCGCGGGTCATGCCCTGTGGCCGGGTCGTGACATGGCGCATCCACCAGAACATCGCCAGCAAAAAGAGCAGAGCCAGCAGCAGCACCGGCAAAAATTGCTGGATCCAGAGCGGGTATTTCCACCAGGTTGCAACAACGAAGAGACCAACCGACAGGCTCACGCCCAGACTCCAGCGAGCCGAGACGCCATAGAGCCGCAATCCTGCTTCAAGCGACAGGGGTATCAACGCCAGGATAAGCAGCAGCAGCAGCGGCGGCAACGAGAGTGCGCCCGCTACAGAGGAGACATTCAGACTTTTGACCAGCAACCCAAGCGGACGTTCCTCTATCATCGGCCCAGAGGGTTGGGCGGTGATATGGATGTGTGCCCAGCCGAGCGGGTCATGGTGGGGTGGGTAGAGAAAGGTATAGTGGCGAATAAGCGGCACGCCCGTTTTGGGGTGCAACGCTATCGTGCTCCCATCGCCGGTTTTGAGCATGACCTGCGTTTCATCTGGCACCACCATGCCCTGCACTTCGACAATGGCGGGCATATACCGCGCCGGCAGGGTGAGGGTTGCCTCGTGGCTACTCCAGCGATAGGTCAGGTCGGTGTTGTTTTCCCGCTCGTGGAAGCCTTCCACAATATCTACATCCGCGGGGGTACCAACATTCACATGCATGGCCCCGCCCAATTGCCAGAGCAAACATGCCAGCAAAACGGGCAGGAGCCGAAGAATCCAGAACATATATCGTGCTACCATAGTTCCCTATTATACAATAGGATACCTCTTGCTTGCCATGCCCTGCTGATTCGGCTATAATAGTTATCGGTACGAGCTCAAAACTCAGAGACAGAGCGTGCAGGCTCTTTCGCAGTCCTGCCCGCACAAAACCAGGAAGAAGGGAGGCAACGTCTATGGCACCCCTTGCAGTTTTCCAATTGAAGAGCCTATTGGCACTTGTGCGTTCTCGCTATCCATGTTCCTGGAACCTCACCGCTCATGATGTCTCATGCGTATCGAAAGCAATTGCTTGAGAAAAACTCAACTGACAGATGAGCCAGTGTTTCTCTTCTGGTGATGTTCTCAGGTCGTGGGTAGCAAGACCAAGATGGATATACTCACGGCCTTTTTTGTCCTATCGTCTGAAAAAGCAGGGTCAGGAGTATAGGTAATATCGTCCGGCCTGTTTTCTCTTGTATGATTGACAGAAGAAATCTCTTCAGGAGAACATCACGCATGGCAAAACATCAGAAAAAGAATAAGAAACCACGCATCACTCCGGTCAATATTCCGCGCCAATGGAGCGAAGATGAAGACATGTGGGAAGAACTGGAGCAGTTCGATTCCGTTGAGCGCATCCGCAAATCTGGTGAAGACCAGAACGATCAACCCGATAAGCAGACTATGCGCCGCCAGCGACAGAAGCAAACCGGGCGCGAACACAAGCGTATCAAGCGCGACCGGAAACGCGATGGCAATAATAAACCCTGACTGATAAGGTAAAAAAGAGGAGGCTTGACAACT
>CAYFVX010000141.1:0-8366 GCA_964346425.1 uncultured Chloroflexaceae bacterium
ATCTTCTGCCCGGACCTTTGCGGCTTTGCGCCTTTGCGCGAGGCCCTGCCCGGACTTTCCCAACAGAGTACCCGATGAGAATGAGAATGGGGGTATCGTTTTTTTCGACTTCGTCGAAAAAACGATACCCTCACTCCAAAACCCTGGCACGCGGCTACGTGTGTCTTTCGCCTTGCGCAAGCAAAGCCCACCGCAGGTGACACCTAAAGGAATCAGGCGAACATATGGTATCAAGGCAGATAGACCAGCCCGTTGCGCACTTTCCACATATAGTACTTCTCAAACATAATCTTGCCGAGATGCCCAAACCAACTGGCGTTGACAAATGCCAGATTGCGTGGCGGGAAGATGCGGTTGAAACCCATCGTGACCGCCATATCTCCGCCATCCATCACACACATCAGCTTGATTTCCGGGAAAGGCAGTTCTTTGGGCGGCTTGCCCATAATCTCCGCCTCGATGTTCTTGGCCGCTTTCTTGCCCACCACGTCGAACATATAGCGGTTTTTGGGCCCCCCTCCGGGTATGTTTGTCTCCTTTGTTTGCTGAACCGAAACCGCCACGCCAGCCCCATAGATATTCTTGATATTCACGTGCTGGTAACGAGCGTTGACGGGAATAAAGCCTTTTTCATTGCCTACACCGGGCGAATCAAAAATGAACTTCCGCCCTTTGAAGGGAGCCAGGTAGATAGAATACTTGTAGGGAAACGTGCGCCCATCGGCAAGCCGAATTTCTGTATCCGTAATTTCCGTGGTGCTCGCTTCCGTGATGTATTCAATGCCCTTCTCCTGGAATTTTTTCTCAATGACCTCACGCACGTGGCCCACGCCGCCCATACCCAGGTGCCCCACGAATGGCTCCGAGGTAATAAAGGTCATAGGCACATCGCGGCGTTTGCCGTGCTTACGCAGCGAGTATTCCAGGTTGAAGACCATCTCATATGCCAACCCATAGCAGCCTGTCGCCTGGGTAGCCCCCACGACGACAGGTCCCGGTTCTTTCAGCAATTGTTTCCATGAGCTTTGCGCATTCGTTGCCCAGGGGACAGAGCAGACATACTCTGTGTGTCCACCGTGCGGTCCCAGGCCCGGCACGGCAGCCCAATCTGGGTCGGCACCCGTTGCAATGACGAGGTAATCATAGGTATGCGCACCCATATTGGTATACACTGTATTGTTTTCGGCGTCAATCCGTTCGGCGTGCTGGTGCGCAAAGTTGATACCTCGTGGTTCGAGCGCATTGCGCAAATCAAACTGGATACGTTTTGGTGGGCAGACACCAGTGACGACCCAGATGAGCGAGGGGAGAAAAACGAAATAGTCCTCCGGGGCGATAACAGTAACTTCTGCCTTGTCACCCAGCGTATGGTGCAACTCAAATGCGGCATGCAAGCCGGCAAAATTCCCACCGAGAATGATGATTTTAGGTTTCATGATGGAGCTACCTTCTAGTTACAAGATACAAACCTTTTGAATAGAGAGCCTGTTTGCCTCAATGGGGTTCACCTGTGGGTGCGTGAGG
Organism: uncultured Chloroflexaceae bacterium; assembly: GCA_964346425.1. GTDB lineage: Bacteria > Chloroflexota > Chloroflexia > Chloroflexales > Chloroflexaceae > JAAUSY01. The sequence goes on from CAYFVX010000141.1 coordinate 1,525, forward strand.
GAACCTGGTTCCCTCACACTCCTCATTCTGGTGGGGTTTGTTGTTTTTTCGACTTCGTCGAAAAAACAACAAACCCCACCGCAAAGCTGTGGCACGCAGTTGTGTGCGTTTTTTGCCGGGCGAAAGCAAAGCCCACCGCAGGTGACACCTGTTGAGACCTGTTTGCAAAAGGAGAGTAGGGACTGTCCTTTTGCAGACGATAGGGGAAGCCTCGGAAGATGAACACTGGAACGCGGCATATGCACGGCAGAACATATGGCGTATTGCCTCATTTTCAGGCAAAAAATCAAGTGCTCCGAGGTTATAACAACAGAGAGCTGACACACGGTTCAGGGTATTTCTTGCTACGACAGCTCTGTCTTTTGCATCTATGCAATGGAGGCTCGAATGTAGGGCAATGCAGGAAAAAAACAATGCTGTCTGATTTTAACGTTTCTGAGACAGATTATACCACTTGTGTGCAAATAGACAATCGAACGTAATGTGGGGGTTGCAAGGGAACAGAGTTCCCTTTGCCATCCTCGGCATAGAAGACTGGGAGGCATTGATCGAGTGGCTTGAAACCCTTGAAGACACACACATTGTGCAGCAAGCAGGAGAACGCAGTCCCCCAAAAAATCCTTTTCCTGGTGTTGTTTGCCGACTTCGTCGACAAACAACACCAGAATAAAATGATACGGTACACAATGACCTGTTACATAATGGCGTAGTTCCATGCATGCTGCTATAATGACAGACAACATACACCAGAAAACAGGAACAGAGCGAATATGTTGAAATTGGAGAACAATATGGAATTGCTGGATTTGCTCCCATTACACCCTTTAACTATGGATAATTACCTGGAAATCAGCGATGGGGTCGTGCGGCTAAAAGGGCACCGCATTGGGATTGAACATATTGTCGAACGCTTTCAAGAAGGGTGGAGTGCGGAGCAAATTGCCCTCGACTACCCGGAGGTGAGCCTGGAAAAAATCTATGCGGTGATAACCTACTATCTGCATAACCAGTCCGCTGTTGATGCATACCTTGCAGAACTGAATGCCCATGCCGACGCTGCATATCAGGCGTGGCTCACGGCCGGACGTTCACCTGCCTCGTTACGTATTCAGCGGCTCTGGCAAGCGAGAGAGCGTGCCTGAGCATGACAATTCGCTTTCTGCTAGATGAAAATATGCCTCGCCGTCTTCTGGTAGCACTTCAGCGTCACCATCCTGAGATAGACGTGTTGAAGGTCGGGGATGATGGGGCACCACCCTATGGTACCCTCGACCCGGACATCCTCTTGTACCTCGAAGCCACACAACGTATATTACTCACGGACAACCGAAAAAGTTTTCCTACCCACCTGAGTGCTCATGCCGATGCTGGTCATCATCATTGGGGTATCTTCGTGGTACGAAAAGATGCCCCTATTTCTCCACTGATCGAGATACTCCATCTCTATTGGGCAGCGAGTGAAGCGGATGAGTGGATTGATTCGGTTAGAGTGGCTATCGGTGTAATGACTGGGGAAGAGGCACAGTGTAATGTAAGTACAGCGTTGCGTAAATACGTGCCGAAATTGGGAGGCCGAAGCCATGTGCGCAGACGCAGTGGTTTTTTTCCGCGGTCTCACCCTCTCCCTAAATCCCTCTCCCATTCAGGGAGAGGGACTTCCGACACCCCTTCCCCCCTTGTGGACTCTGTTGGTAAAGGTGGTCTGGGTGATAAGGTAGGGGTTTGGCACCACCAAACCCCTACCTGGGGCAGGCGAGCCGCCTGCGCTTCCAGTGTCTCGTACAGGTTTACCATCACAGTCATATCAGTGGGGGGATGTCTCAACAGGTTTCACCTGTATTGTGTGCTGCTTGCGCACGGCAAAAAACGCAAACACCCCACGCTAAAATCCCGTCCACGATGTTTCGTGGTGTTACCAGCATTGCGCACGCAAAAAAACGCACGGAGCCACGTGCCTGACCACGTCAACCGCGGGAGCGCGAGGGAACTCCGTTCCCTCGCGCTCCCCATTACAGCCATTTCATCACACGCCACTCGGCGTATCTGGCCCGAACCCGCAGACTGTTGGCTGGCGAGACGGTATCGGCCAGACGATAGAGGGCCTGCTCAACCTTTGGGCCAGCTTTGCGGGCAGCCGTGGCAACGATCGTCTCCTGCGTGAAACGCAGGTAATCCTTGCCCCATTGGATAATACCTCCCTTTTCTAGCACCTTCCACGCCTGCAGCATAATAACCGGGTAGCGACGTAACACTGTCCCCAGGATGTTGTTGTAGTCGATCCAGCGCGTCTGGTCCTTGAAAAAGCGTTGGGCGCGTTCGATGCCCAGCTCATTGAGAGTTCCCAGGAAGACATTTTGCAGCTCGTTCACATTGTCTGGCTGGCCCCAGGGCTGCATAAAGCGGCTGAAGACCCAGTTGAGTGAAACATTTGTCTGGAACGCATTGACGTTCTGCAAATGTTGGGGTTCCAGCAAGGTGTGCTCCATCGCATAGTTCAGCAGGCTGGTGGTGCGATGCAGGTTGCGCACGTGTGAGCCAAAGCCACAGTAGGTGAGCGGACTCTGCTGCGCGGCCGAGTCGCCAATTGGTAACACGCCGCGCAACATAGGAGCTTCATTGGCCCGCAGGCTATGCCGGCCGGGAATGTAGCCATAGAGCGGCTTCACATGCCGAAAATCGGGGCCAGGTTTTTTGTAAGTTGGCAGCAGCGTAAAATAGTGTTCAAACAATTCCAGCAGTGAATAGGTGGTTTGATGTTGCCCATTGCTTTGAGTTTTCTGCGCGTTGTTCGAGCTATGCGGCGAATGCGCTGTGGCGGATGAAGTGCCCGGTGTGGTTGCTGCGGTGCTCGTTTTCTGGCGATGACGGTAGTCGTTGAGCGCGACATAGTAGAAGACGTAAACCGCAACTTCATCGCCATAGCCCGGAAACCCTTCCCAGATAAGTTGTCGATCGTGCTGCGTATCGGCCACACTGATCAGGATGTCGCCCACCTCCGGGTCATATTCCCGTGGCCCATTCCCCTGCGCAAATCCATGCACGGTGGTTCCCACCGTGGGACAAACGCCCGCAAAAGGCATCCGTGCATGCCGCAGCAGTGCCAGCGGCGAAGTACTCCCCATACAATCCAGCAGCAGTTGGGCACGATAGGTTTCAAAGCGGGCGGCACTGTCGGGCGGTGCATGTAGGTTCTCGACATCTACTTCCACGTGGACCGGCGTACCGTCATGCACACGCACTTTGTGGAACGAACGGCGGTCGAGCACCACGCCACCTGCCTCTTCAAATTTGCGCCGCATCAGTTGCAGCAACCCTTGTGCATTGATTGCCAGGCTCAACACATTCGGCATCCAGAGGTCACTGTGCGGAACCGGCGTGTGGGGACCAGTATAGAATTGCACCAGCCCCGTGCGGTACTTCCGCATAATGACCGTTTCCAGTTCCTCCCAGGTTGCTAACCCCAAACCTACCAGAGCTTGCAACTCCTCGCGGCTAATATTCCACTCACGGTGTGCACAGCCCACATCGCCACGGTCGAACAGCATGACCCGTTTGCCATAACATTTTGCCATCACCGTGGCATGCAGCAACCCCAGACCGCCACCAGCATAGATAAGGTCATAGGCACCGGGGATATGCCCTACGTTGCTGGCATATCCTGTCTGCTCCTGATCTTGCATCAGGGCAGCCAGATTGAGGGGTTGTTCAGACTGGTTGGTAGCCAGGCCATTGCTGGCAAACGTGGAATGCTGCGGTGTTGCAGGTTCACGCTGCAATGCGCAAATTTCGTGCATCGCAGGGTTATATTCCCCACGCATACTGCGCTCCCAGCCCTGTTCCAATCGCCAGATACGTTGCAAATGATCCTGTGCGCCCATGGCTTCAAAGGTAGCAACTGTGCGTGGGTAGAGTGGACGCAGATGTTCTGCCAGCAAGTACGGATCGGCAAGCATAGGTGCAGGAATGGTCTCTGTGGCAGAACTTGCAGTGAATGGTGATGCTGGTGGATAGCCGACCCCCTCGCTCGTTGCCCTCTGCATGGTCGCAACTGCCTGCGCCGTGGCTGTTGTGGGCGTATCAACAGTGGTTGTGCCTTGCTCCCCTGGGCCATCCTGACGATTTTCGGCAAGGATTTTTTCAACCGAGCGTTCAAGCAGGTGCAGAAACGCCTGCCGACTGCTGTTGACCAGGTCGGCTATCTTTTTGCGTAAGCGGAATGATTGCCAGGGGAATGTACTTCCCTGGTGAGAAATCGTCACTCGCAGGATAATGTGGGTTGCAACGGTCGCATCATACAGGGTCATATCAATGGCACCATGCGTACCAACAACCGCGGCCGGAACTATTTTCCAGTGCAGCGTGAGTGGCTCTGGAGGTGTTGCATTGTCTGGTGGTGCTGGTACTCCATCCTGCTGGCTGTTTGGAAATGGTGGAATGAGAGAGGGGTGCTGGTTGTTGGGATGCTGGTTGTTGGGATAGTGCCATGCCTCGTTGCCGCTAAAACAAAGGGTGTACAGCTCGTTCCCATAACGCCACATGCTCCCCAGATGCTCCGCGTCTGCAAAGAGAGCTTGCCAGAGAGCAGGGTGATGCAAGGCATGGTTGACGATATGCAGCGGTGCGGGTATTTCCAGATACTCAGTGTATGTTGTCTCCATAATTGCGCTATAATCCTATAATTCCTGTATCTCCACGACCAGCCCGGCGCAACCGTTCGATGTTCCCCCAGGTAGGTTTCTGGGGCGCACGAACGGGGTGTATACTTTGTTCAACCATGGTTGCAGAAGCCTGCCAGCGCCATTCCAGGTCGCCAGTATCCTGGGCCTGTGCTGCCTCTTCTGCCAGATACCAGGAGACAGCGGCAATGGCGGCTGCTGCTTCGTCTTCTGTCGGATGTGGGGTAATAAACATCGTTTCTTTCTTTCTTTTCCTTTCTTGTCGTTCGGGTGTGTCTGGTTGTTTGCTGCGTCGCAGCAAACAACCAGACAGTCAATCCATTATTTCAGGAGACGTAGTCCCCAATGGCGGCACCTATTGGGAGCGTGAGGGAACGGATTTCCCTCGCAACTCGATTGGATTGAGGTTTATGTTTTTGGCGGCTACGCCCCAAAAACATAAACCTCACCAGAATGGGCTGGCACGCAGGTGCGTGCGTTTCTTCGCGTGGGCAAGCAATGCTCACTCGATAATCGTAGCAACGGTTTGTAATCGCTGTATCTGCCCGTCTGCGCTGTTTCTTCCGCGGCTCCAGGCCACATATTTTGCCGGAGAGAGCCATCACATAGTGGAGGCATGCGGTTATGACGCGGCAGAGCCGCGCAACAACCGTTGCAGCATCACCTGATGGGCATGGGTTTCCAGGTTGTCATCTAATGGCTGCAATGCCGCCGTAGCTCCGTAGCGACGGTGCAGGGCCAACTGGAGCAAATGGTCGGCCAGATGCGGGTTTTTGGGCAACAGAGAGCCGTGGAGATAGCAGCCAATCGTGTTGCGATAGACGATCCCGCTCATGCCGTCTTCCCCATTATCCCCCGACCCTACCACCACCTGCCCCAACGGAGTAACCCGTTTGCCATGATAGGTGCGTCCGCTATGGTTTTCAAACCCCACCAGATAGCGTGAGAACGATGCGTCCATATGGTGGGCATCCAGTTTGATGACCGTATTGCCAATCATGCGTTTTTTGCCGCCAACGGTGTGAATATCCAGCACGCCCACGCCCGGCAACCGCTCACCGCTATGCGTCAGGAAGTAGTGCCCAAGCAACTGGTACCCTCCGCAGATAGCCAGCATCACCAACCCATTGTCAAGAGCATGTGCCAGCTTTGCTCCCTGGTGATGCAGAAAATCATCCGCAATAAGCGATTGTCCACTATCCTGCCCGCCACCAAAGAACGCCAGGTCAAAGTCTTCCCAGGTGACGTTATCGCCGGGTTGGATGGGGTGGACATGCAGCGTGATACCGCGCCACTGACACCGCTGCATCAGCGTAATGATGTTGCCACGGTCGCCGTAGATGTTCATGATATCCGGATAGAGATGGGCCAGGTCGAGCGTGTAGGTAGTCATACGATGGGTTTAACTTTCTCGCTTTGCGACAAATGCGGCATGTGCAGTACTGTTGATACCCTGCTGCAAAGTCGCCAGGACCCTTGCTATATCATTTGCCAGCAACGCAACCGTGTCAAGCCACAGACCAGGGAAAACCTTGCTGGCGAGTATGCCGTGCTCATCAGCCATGAGAGGTTGGTAGGCTCCTGCCTGCAACTCCCACCAGTCAATCTGCTCTTCACTGACGCGCCAGAGGAGATATTCCTGCACGCCGTTGCGCTCGTAAATACGTCGTTTCAGCCGGGCATCATATTCGGCACTGCTGGCGGCCACTTCCACCACCAGTTGGGGCGCACCTTCCACATAGTCGTCATCGCTGATATGGATGTTGCGGTCTGTTTGTTCAAAGAGGATGACGTCGGGCTGGACCTCGTTCTGGTCATCAAGCCGTACTGTTGCATTGTCAGCAATACGCAAGCCTGGAGTTGCTGCTTTATAAAAGATAAGCCATCCTATAATCAAACTGTGTGGTTCCCCATGATGGGCAAAACGTACTGGTGAAGGCATATAAACAATTCCCTCAATCAACTCAGCCTTTTTAATATGGGGCATAGACTCATAGCGTCGTTCAAACTCTTCACGCGACAACCTATCCCCCTGACGAAGGGGCGGGATAGCCTGTTGCGCTTGCTGGTATTGTTCGATAATTGCCTGTTCGGTCATCATACCATCCTCCTCATACCAAATTCGTTTGATTGCTTATACAATAGACCTGCTACTTGTCTCTTATG
>CAYFVX010000142.1:0-8361 GCA_964346425.1 uncultured Chloroflexaceae bacterium
TGGACGACTATAGCGATATGGCCGTTGATTATATGGTTGACTATCTGGCAAAACACGATCCAGAACAACTGCGACGATTGCAGCAAGCCATCCAGTCCAAAACGACCCATCAGAATGGAACGTGATAGATAACAAGCATCCATACGCACAATAACATCGGCAAAATCGGAAACTCGGAATTGGGCACGATTCAAGCAACGCACACTGCCCCAGGTTCGGGTTTCCGATTTTTGACCAGTTCGCCCCACAGGTCATAGGCGGTTGCCTGCGTAATAGCAACCCGCACAATCGTCCCGACTTCTGCGCTTCCCCAGACCAGAATCTGTCCATCAATACCGGGGGCCTCACGAAACGAGCGACCTGCCAGTACCGCTCGCCCATCATCCAGCACACCTTCGCCTTCAACCAGCACCTCAAGCTCTCTCCCTTGCCATTGCTGGTTGCGTGCAAGAGAAATTGTTTGCTGGAGTTGCATAAGCTTATGCCAACGCCGCTCAATGATGCGGGATTTGACCTGGGCAGGAAGATGTGCAGAAGGAGTTGCCGACTCGCGTGAGTAGCGAAACGCTCCCACCCACTCAAAACGCACTTCTTGCAGAAAGGCAAGCAATGCGGCAAATTCCTCCTCAGTTTCACCCGGAAAGCCAACAATGCAGGTGGACCGCAATGCAATATCGGGCATCGCCTCACGGAGCCTGGCGATAGTCTCTCTGGTTTCCGCAATATCAGGCGGACGATGCATGCGACGCAGGGTGGCAGGATGAGCGTGCTGCAAGGGCATATCAAGATAGGCGCATATTTGCGGATATTGGGCCATTGCAGCTATCAAACGTGGCGTGATACTTTGCGGATATGCATACATCAGACGTATCCATATATCTTCCGGCAACGCCAGGCATAAGGCATCCAGCAAACGCACAAGCCCATCCTGCAACCCTGCATCACGTCCATAGTCGGTCAAATGTTGCGCGACCAGGAGTATCTCGCGTGTTCCACCCTCAACAAGTTGCCGGGCTTCTTGCACGATTTGCTCAATGGGTTTGGAGCGCATTTCACCTTTAATAGCAGGAATGGTGCAAAAGGAACAGCGCAGATTACATCCATCAGCCACTTTGAGGTAGGCGGATACCTGCGCATGCTGCCGTGGGAGGACGGGTGCGGTGCGCCAGTCATTGTCCATCTGCGCTTCGCCTGTTGCCAACTCATGGGCATGGGAGAGATAGTCAACCGGAGAATGTGCGCCAGAAGGGGAGGACGGGCGGAGCAATGCTTTCAGTGGAGCATCGCAGAAGGGGGAAGCAGGCCCATTGAGACTCGCCAGGAGTGTATCAATGTGCATCCATTGCCGGGTGCTCAATGTTGCTTCAACCCCTGGAATAGCTTGCAGCATGCTGGCATGGCTTTGCGCCATACAGCCAGCCGCTATGACGTGCTGATGGGGACGTTTCTGCTGTGTCACTTCTCGCAAGACAGCCAGGGCTTCTTCGCGTGCAGCTTTGATAAACGAACAGGTATTCACAATAACAACATCAGCATCTTCCACTTGCTGAACAATTGTATGACCTGATCGTTCCAGGATACTCTGCATACCTTCGCTGTCTACGACATTTTTGGGACACCCGAGCGTAAGAATATGGTATTTCATTAGCGATAATTTACAAACTGCAGCGGGATAGGAAAATCCTCTTGCTGTTCACGCAAAAAGCCCATGACCCGCTGGAGGTCATCTTTACTTTTGCTCCCGACGCGCACCGCATCGCCCTGAATGCGAGCCTGAACTTTTGGAAATTGATCACGAATTAACTTCTGGATTTTCTTTGCCTGTTCGGAAGTAATCCCTTTCTGCAAAGTAATAACCTGTTTGACACGGGCACCACTCACTTCTTCTACTTTGCCATAGTCAAATATTTTGAGCGAGAGTTTGCGCCGCAACGTCTTTGTTTCCAGAACTTCGACGACGCTTCGCAAAGAGAGTTCATTATCGCTGGTAATAACCAGTTCGTTTTCTCCAAGCTCAAGCTCTGTTTTGCTATCTTTGAGATCGTAGCGTGTGGTTACTTCACGCCGGGTCTGGTCAACCGCATTGACCAGTTCCTGCCTATCAAAGTCTGATACGATATCAAACGTACTTTCTGCTGCCATAATACACCCATTCAAAAGACTAACCTGTCCAAACAACGGTTGAGCAACTATAACATATCCTCCTGACGGTTTCAACTGTAGGGATGGGGATATCTTTGTGCGGCGATGTCATCGGCTCGATTTTGAGCCAGTGGCTCAACCTGCTACAGAAACACACCACACAAAAGCATGGTTCTGGAAGTGAATAATCTTACATTCCACAAGAGAGCACGAGGAACGTCAGGGAATCTCGTTGTTTATCAAAATGCAGGCAATGGATAGGTGAAAGCCACCCATCCATTACCCTCATTGACATTACAAAGGCGGCCAGGACCAGTTGACTGGTTGGCCCGGCACGTTGCCGAGCGTCTCAGGCTGCATGCCATTGACGCTCACGTCAACAGCGGTTGGATTACCAGCGCGAATCTGTACCTGGTGCTCTGCTCGAAATATTTTGCTTTCACCAGCCTGCATGATTTCTTCGTAGGCAACAATCCCATCGGTGCTTACCCGAATCCAGGAGCCACTACTATCTGGCTTAATATTGACTTCAATGACGAAGGGGACCATTGCTGCACCTGATTGTGGCGTTGGAGTAGAGACAACCATACCCGCGGCTGGTCGCCTGGTCGGAGTAGGCAACACTCTGACAGGAGTGGGGACCGCATCTGAACGAACAGCATCGCTCGCACCAACATCTGTGAGTGCCGTCTCTTCGGTAGTTTCCGTTTGTGATTCGGGGAGTGTCCCCTGCATTTCAGGAGTAACTTCCGAGAGATTCATCGGGACCGGCGTTGGGAGGGTAAATTCTGGCACTTGGGGTTTCTCCGCAATCTGGGGAGTCCCGATATGTCCTGCTGCACTTAATGCCGCATAAGAGAGACCAACAAGCAAGATGGTCACGAAAAACACACCGAAAAAACTGGGCAGGACATATGATCGTTTCGATGTCATAGTGGTTGCCGGCACGATACGAATGGATTCGCTGTCACCCCGTTCCCGCCGATAGAGATCCAGCATTTCCTGGACTGGCAACCCAAGAAACTGAGCATAATTGCGAATAAAGCCCTTCGCAACGACATCGTTTGAAAAACGGTCATATGCACCTTCTTCAAGGGCTATGAGCCACTGTTGGAGAATGCACGTTTCCATCGCTGCCTGTGCCAACGACAGTCCCTGACTCTCACGGGCCTTACGTAATCGCTCTCCAAATTTGCTCATTGTTCACCTTTATACGTTTTCTTGTTCAATACTTTTCCCCAGAAAAATGTGATTGTCCCTTTCTTTTTTTCAGCAATTACCACATTGTGGATAGCTATGGGAGACCAGGCAAACATGCCTGGCAACAGGACTCTCCATAACCATATGGCACCATTGCCACTCTGTCAGGCTTTCAAATACGCCTATCATTTTCTCCTGTTTCTGTGCAGAAGGCATTATACCATAAATAATCGTTCTCTTCACCTTCGCCTCAACAGAATGAAACCAGGAATAATTTGCCCACCTGACTTCGAGAAAAGCAAGACATCAGACAACGTTATCATCTTTCGACTTGTCACGAGCAATAACATGCTGCGCGACCCGTCTCGTATCATCCAACACCGTTTGCACTTTGTTGAATTTCAGCGGCATTTTCCTGAAACGGGGAACAACATTGGAAACAATGTAGGGCAGGCTAAAGGCATAGTTGATTGCCAGTTGTCCAACACCACCAATCAAAGAAGAGGCACTATCTGTTGGCATCGTTCCTTCCGGAGGACGGACGATACCCGTTGCTCTTCGTCGCAATTCTTCTGCGCGACTTATAACCACAACTGGCCCACTCTCTTTCATTGTTGTCTGACATGCCAATCGGTAGCCTTGCTCTTTCAGAGATTCGGTCAAAGCCTCTTGCTCTATTTCAGTCATTTCGCCAAGATTTTCGGCTCCAGACAAGACACGGCATGCACATGTCTGACAAAGGCCACGACCATCACAGACAAAGCCGATATGCGACGCCTGACGTCGAGCCGCCGACAGCAACTTCTCGCCCACTTTTGCTTCAACTTTTTCGTCATTAATCACTACATCTGGCATAGCATTTTTCCTCCTCTGCTATCAAGGCTCCAATAAAGAATATGTATTTCACCTTCGGAAATATTCTGCCACACCTCTTCATCTAACCTGTTAGCTACCAGGACACCAGGTTACACAAACGTGATTATTATACCACAAACCATCAGGTAGGCATAATCGCTCAAAGAGCGATCGGAGACAATGGAGCAGAGGGCGTGGACAAGCATCGGTTACCTGCCGCAGCTATTGATACCTCTGTACAGAAAAACGTGGTGTGCTTTGCTTGCGCAAGGCGAAAGATACACGCAGTCGCGTGCCTGGGGGGGGAAGTGGGCGCACATGGGTAGAGCACTAACTTTGCAGATTTCCGCACTTCAACCGCCAAGAACACCAAGGACGCCAAGAGGAGCTATTTTTTCAAGGTGACTTCTGGCTGTTTCTCATTATCTTCAGGTTGACAGAACAAGAAAAAATGCAAGGATAGTGGTAGAGATTTTTTCATGCAAGAACCCCATTGGGGATCGTAGCCGCGGTTTTGAACCGCGGGATCTGCCCACTTGTGACGTTTCTTCCGCGGCTACAAGCCAGATTTTTTGTCGGAGAGAGACGTCATATCAATCGTGGCTACAGCGGCTCCAAGCCGCTGCTACGGTATACCCTCAACAGGTGTCACCTGTTTTGTGTGCTGCTTGCGCACGGCAAAAAACGCACGCTGTTGCGTGCCACAGCTTTACCGTGGGGTTTGTTGTTTTTTCGACTTCGTCGAAAAAACAACAAACCCCACCAGAATGGGGAGTGTGAGGGAACCTGGTTCCCTCACGCACCCACAGGTGACACCCATTGAGACGGTATACCTCTACCTCTTTGCAAAGCGGTTTCCAAAAAAGTCTACACATGTGAGGGTGAAGTGGGGGGTGTTTTTTCGACGAAGTCGAAAAAACACCCCCCACTATCATCGGGTTGCAAGGGAACAGAGTTCCCTCGCGCTCCCAACAGGTGAACCCGATTGAGGAACTATGTCCACAGAAATGATTGTCTGTGAATTCTTTTTGGCGACGTCGCCAAAAAGAATATACAGACAGAGAGAACTGCGCCACAGACGCATACTCGTAGCTTTGCCTGTCCTCCCTTGTGATGCTCACAGTCTCTTCAAAGCTCTGAGAGGCACCGATTGACCATTTGCCAGACGGCAAAACGCGCCCGTTCCATATTGCCATCGGGGTCTACCCCGATAACGGCATAATAGCCGGGTAAAATTCTTGAGAGCATGTAGGTCAATTCGTCCGTCTGTAAAGAGAGATCATAGACATCACCCACACCCAGACGCTCGGCAGTCCTTGTGCTGGCAGACACAAACCATGCCAGTTCAAGCTCAGCAGACTGGAGATCGTGCGGGACGCTTTCCAGATCAATAAGTATTTCGACCCCTATACCATCGGTACCAATAACCCCGGCCATTTTTGCATCGGTAGCAACTTCGACAGCTTCGTATAAAATATCCATCAGCATGGTTGTTTCGACTCCTTATTTCTCTGTTCGTTACCACTCACATTTCCTGGCGTCCTTCCAGTGCTGAACCGAGCGTATCTGTATCGGCCCATTCCAGATCTCCACCGGTTGGCAGGCCACGAGCCAGACGAGTAACCCGTACTCCAAGCGAAGCCAGGTCTTTGAGCATAAGAAAAGCGGTGGCTTCCCCTTCTGTATTGGGATTCATCGCCAGGATAACTTCTTCCACCGGTTCGCTGCGCACCCTGGCGATAAGTTCATCAATCTTGAGATGTTCACGATACACACCCTCCAGGGGCGAGATATGCCCATGCAGGACATGATACAACCCTCGATAACTGCTGGTACGCTCAATCGCCAGCACATCGAGGGGTTCTTCTACCACACAAATCTTGCTCTGATCACGGGCATCATTGGCACAGATGGAACAATATTGCGCAACGGCAATATTAAAACATCGTTCACAGAAGGTGACATGTTCTTTCAGTTCGATAATCGCTCTGGATAGAGCACGTGCCTGTCCTTCTTCCGCACGCAAGAGAAAAAAGGTCAACCGTGAAGCTGTCTTTGGCCCAATGCCGGGCAAGCGTCCGAATTCTTCTATGAGTCGGGCCACGGGTTCAACAACCAGGTTCGACGACAGACTTTCTGGTTTCATAGGCGTTTCTTTTCAACAACCACACTGCTCACCAGCAGCCCTGGCTGGTTTACATCAAACCGGGAATTTGCATATTGCCCGCCAGTGGTCCCATTTTCTCCTCGGCCATGTCCTGGGCTTTTTTGCTGGCATCGTTGATGGCAGCCAGCAGCAAATCTTGCAACATTTCGACGTCTTCCGGGTCCACCACTTCGGGAGAGATAGCAATTGCCTGAATTTCCCGATGCCCATTCATGGTTATGGTCACTGCATCGCCGCCGGCGGTCCCTTGAATATTGGTATTCCCCAGTTCTTCTTGAATCTTCTGCATCTGCTTTTGCATTTTCATCGCCATTTGCTGCATCTGTTTTGGATTCATGTGTTACTCCTTGTCTTTTGATTCTTCAATATGGACAACATCTGCGCTAAAAATATTCATCGCTGCACGAACAATTGGATCCTGGCGCACGGTGCGCAATTGATGACGGAAATCATCTTTTTTCTTCCTGGGAGTTTCTGCAGTACAACGAATGGCGAACGATCCCCCCATGTGTTTGGTCAATACTTCTTCAATAATCTGGCGATTACGAGCTTTCTGGATGTTATCTTTGTGAAACTTTGAGGAGGCTAACAAGACAATGGTATCCCCTTCAATATCCACTGGTCGGACACCACGCAAAATCGCCTGCAAGGTCGAGTCATAGGGACGGACATCCCGAACAACTTCATTCCAAACTGCTTCTACCTGTTCTAGCAGAGAGATTGCTGCGGTACTCTGCGCAATATCATCTTGCTCAGCCTGTGGTGTCTGGGCAAAGGAAGCAGGTGGGGCTGGCTCTTCGGCAGAAGATGTCGCCGCATCTTGCTCAGCCTGTGGTGTCTGGGCAAAGGAAGCAGGTGGGGCTGGCTCTTCGGCAGAAGATGTCGCCACAGAAATTTGTGCTGGTTTTTCCTCAGCAGATCCTGCTGCTGAAGCAGAGGGAACGGATTCTGTTGCATATCGTTCATCTTCCGCTGGCAATGGAGGAACTTCCGAGGCAGGAGGAGCAGATGATGCGTGATACTGGTCCTCCTCACTCTGCCTTTCTTCAACCCGCATTTCCTGTTTTGCATGCGATGCTGAGGCTGGTGCTGGTTTGGCCGCTGCTGGTGCTGGTTTGGCCGCTGCTGGCGCTGGTTTGGCCGCTGCTGGTGCTGGTTTGGCCGCCGCTGGTGCTGGTTTGGCCGCTGGCTGCGTAGGATGTGCAGCGGGGGCAGGAGTTGCTGGCAGAGAAGCCACCGCTGGTACTGGTTGTTCTGCGAACTCTGCGGATGAGATGAGGGCTTCAACTGCGGCCAGTTCCAGCGGAAGATGCCCATAGGGGCTGGTGCGCAGTTGATAGTCCAGGTTGCTGAGAAGTTTTATCCACTGCGTAACCGCATCAATTCTGGCACGCTGTGCCCAGTTAGTAAAGTATGCCTGTTCATCTTCCCCCACATCCAACACGGAAACATCACGAGTCACCATAAAGACCATGAGCGTGCGCAGTCGTTCAATCAAATCCCGCGTGAACTGCCGCATATCTGTTCCCTGGTCGGCAACATTGTTGATTGTCCGCAATACGCTGGTGAGATTGCTTTCAACCAGAGCTTCTATAAGGGTCAGGACTTCGGTGGCACTGCTCATACCCAGCAGGTTCTGCACCTGGTCCAGCGTAACGGTATCGCCCGCAAATGAACTGAGTTGCTCAAGCACGCCCAGAGCATCGCGCAAACTACCGGTTGCTGCACGAGCTATTGCTTCAACAACACCGCTTTCGAGTTTAACATGCTGGGGGACGGCACCGGCAGCCGCACAACAGCTTCCCGACCGGTCTCGAATCGTCGACTACCAGCCGGTGGCGGCGAAGTTGGTGCCACAGCCTGGGGACATTTGCACGCTCCATCCAGGGCGGCTGGACGCCAAGCTGCAAGTCGTGCTCGCGCGACCGTCACGCGGTAAGGCCGCGAAGACGGCCAACATCGTGGTCGATTACAACGGATTTACCCCGGAGGCGCGC
>CAYFVX010000143.1:0-8260 GCA_964346425.1 uncultured Chloroflexaceae bacterium
TGGTGCTGTAGAGGCCCAGGTTTTCGACAAAGATGACCGGGTCATCATCACGAATTGCGCTGCGCAACAGGCCAGCCGCATCGTAGGGCGTGGCCGGTGTCACGACTTTCAGGCCGGGCACATACGCATACATCACTTCCAGGTTTTGCGAGTGGGTGGCGGCCAATTGTTGTCCACCACCACCGGGCGTGCGCAGCACCATGGGGACTTTCGATTTGCCGCCAAACATGTAATGGATTTTGGCCGCGTGGTTGATAAGCTGGTCCATTGCCAGCAGCGAGAAGTTGATGGTCATAATTTCCACCACCGGCCGCAGGCCAAGCATAGCCGAGCCGATGGCAATACCGACAAAACCTTCTTCCGCAATCGGGGTATCTACCACGCGACGCCCACCAAACTGCTGGTGTAACCCCGCGGTTACTTTGTATGATCCTTCAAAGATGCCAATTTCCTCGCCCATCAAGAGCACGTTCTCATCACGCTCCAGTTCTTCGCGCAATGTGTCATTGAGCGCCTGGCGAAAGGTGATAACACCCATAGGTTTTTTCCTCCATTGTATTCATCGTCAGGTTTCAAGCGGTCCGCCGTCTCCGTACATCCGCAGCGTCAACTGTCCTTGTGCTGACTACGAACCAGGGGAGTTTGCTACGGGGCTTGCATAGACATTCAAGAAGAGGTCTTCGACATCCGGATCAGGGCTGGTCTCGGCATATTCGATGGCTTCGGATACCTGGGTGTCAATCTGTTCTTCGATGTGTTTGAACCAGCCTTCGTCGGTTATTCCATTTTCGAGCAGCATACGCGAAAACCGCTGCAACGGGTCGTCGGATTGCTCGCGTTCAACTTCTTCCGCCGGGCGATACCGCGCCGGGTCTATGACCGAATGCCCACGGAAGCGGTAGCTGACGGCTTCGAGCAGGGCGGGTTGCTGCTCTTCCTGCGCCCGTTTGCGCAGGCGGCAAACGGTGTCGCGCACAGCCAGCACATCGCGCCCATCCACTCGTTCGCCATGCATGCGGAATGCGCAAGCTTTTTTGTAGAGGTCGGGTTCGGCGGAACCCTGCTCGACGCGGGTGCCCATCCCATAGCCGTTATTGACGACATAGAAGATAACAGGCAATTCCTGCAATTGGGCGATGTTGAGCGATTCGTGCCACGCACCAATATTGGTCGTACTATCGCCCATCTGACAGATGACGACGCCTGGCTCTTGCTTATATTTGAGTGCAAAGGCAGCACCCACCGCCAGCGGTATCTGCCCACCTACAATCGCGTAGCCGCCCATGAAGTGGGCTTTGCTATGGAACATGTGCATCGAGCCACCGCGCCCGCGAGAGACGCCGGTCTGCTTGCCGAAGAGTTCGGCCATGATGCGGTTGGGGGGGATACCGCGCCCCAGGATGTAGCCGTGCTCGCGGTAGTTGGTGAAAATATAGTCTTCTGGCTCCAGTGCGGCCATCAAGCCGACAATGGTTGCTTCTTCTCCGAGATTCAGATGGCAATAGCCGCCTATGCGTGCCTTCGTGTACATTTCGCCGGTGCGCTCTTCAAAGCGGCGAATCAAGAGCATCTGCGTGTAATAGTCAAGCAGGACCTCTGGATTTTCGACACTCAGGTCACACTGGTGCTCTTTGAGGGTAATTTCCGACGTTTGTTGGGCTGTGTCCATAACGTTTTGTTTGCTCCTTCCATTGAGGTTTTTTCCAACAGGTGGGTAACGTAGAGAAGGAAGATCGTCTGGGCGCATACCATATTCGGATGCATACGTTCACCACAGAGACACAGAGAGCACAAAGCTTTTGCTTTTCTCATTTCCTGTGTGCCCGCTGTGTCTTTGTGGTTTTCAATCATTCTATCTGAATCTGGTATCGCTTACTTGTGTCCGTGCTGTGTTTAGACTACTATAAGCTATTATAACAGGTCCTTTAGTCTATTGGAAGGGATGCCATGTTTCGCAAGCAGGACCAGCGATGGAGTACGGAGGAGGAAGCGCAACTTGTGTGCCGGTATCCCGACGCGCAGATTTCCTTCGCAGAGCTAGAAGCATACTTTGGGCGCAGCCGTGGTTCCATCGTTATCAAGGCACAGCGGATGGGCTTGCATCGTCCGCGGTCTGATGGTTGGAGCGAGCAGGAGATTGCGGATTTGCAGCAGGTGTATGCAAACCCGCAAACATCACCAGCCGAGATGGAAGCATTTTTTGGGCGAAGCTGGCAGGCTATCCAGTGCCGGGCCCGCAAGTTGGGGTTGCGCCGCCGGGATGTCGGCGTGGTGCATGATTATTTTGCCGTGCTGGATACGGCGCAGAAAGCGTATGATCTGGGCTTTCTGGCAGCAGATGGCAGCGTTGAGGGTGATTACCGCGTGCAGTTGGAGCTGTGCGCGGCAGACCGTCCCTGGCTGGAGGCGATGCGCAATCGGCTTGCGCCGGGGGCAAGTATCACGCCACACCGCAAAAATTTCCAGTTCAACCTGCGCAGCCGCCAGATGGTGCAAGATCTCGCACAGTGGGGGATAATACCCAACAAAAGCAAACGGTTGCGGTTTCCGCCTGTGCCAGCAGCGATAATTCTCCCCTTCCTGCTGGGCTATTTCGATGGCGATGGCTGCTTGCACCAGTTGCGCGGAAAGGAGAATCACTATCAGTGGTATATGGTGGGGACGTATGCGTTTCTGGCGACGGCGCGGACGTCTATCCAGCAGTTCTGCGGTATCGATCTGGGTGAGCCAACGCGGGTCCACCGGCTGAAGTCACCGCATCTCTACCGCATCCGCATCGCGGGGCAGCAGGTTTTCGTGCTGGACCGTGTGCTCAACGCGAGCGGTCTGGGGATGCCACGCAAGCACCTCGGATAATTGGGCAGAAACCACAAAGAGCGTAACTGTTCAGAAGTGGGTGCAGGGGTTCGCGCAAAGGCGCAAAGGGACGGGCAGGACTGGAACCACTTTTGTCGAGTGCATAGGAGTTTGGGCGACAGCCCGGCAATGTCCGCCAAACTGACCGATCATATCTGGACAACAGAAGACCTTTTGTTCTATAGAAGACTTTAACATGCAACTCCACGATGTTTTTTGGTGCTATCCAATGCGGTAAAGCGGTTCCTCCGGCACGGTTGACAATCAGATGGGCGTTATGTACAATGCGCGATGAGGAATAAGCTAGTGGTCTAACTACTTTGTTTTGACGAGATCAAAAGACAAGTGCATTTTTCTTATCACAGGGCCAATTCGTCAAAAGAACCTGGTCAGACCACTAGAGGACAGGAGGTTTAACAATCATGCGATTGCTGAAACAATGTGTCGGATTGCTGCTGATGCTGGTAGCCCTGACCATACCCGCCACGCCGAACGCTACGACCGCCCAGACCGATCAACGCTGTTTTGATGAAACCGGTTTTTGTATCGAAGGGCGCATCCGTGAATACTGGGAGCAAAACGGCGGACTAGATGTGTTTGGTTTCCCTATCGGAGAACAGTATGCCGAAGACATTGAGGGACAGACCTTGCAGGTGCAATGGTTTGAGCGCAACCGCCTGGAACTCCACCCGGAAAATGAGCCCCCTTATGATGTGTTGCTAGGCCGCCTCGGGGGAGATATGCTGGAAGCGCAGGGGCGCGACTGGAAATCGTTCCCGAAGAGCGGTGAACAGTCCGGGTGTCAGTATTTTGCCGAAACCGACCAGAGCGTCTGCGGCGATATTCTGACAACCTGGCGAGCCAGTGGACTGGAGTTAGATGGACAACCCGGCAAGCGTGTTGAAGAAAATCTGGCTCTGTTTGGGTTACCCATCAGTCCGTTGCAAGAGGAAGAGATCGACGGGCAAACATTGCAGGTGCAGTGGTTTGAGCGGGCCCGCTTTGAGCTGCACCCGGAAAACGATCCTCCCTACAATGTGCTGCTCGGTTTGCTTGGCAGCGAACTGCACGGTGAGGGTGCGCCGCCCGCCGCCAATGAACCGTCCGCACCAACCCCCGACGATTCCATCCCGCCGCAGTTTGCCACCATCAATCGAATTGTGTATAACACGCGGGGAACGGGCAGCGACTTTCTTGTGGCAGACATCTACACGATTAACCCCGATGGAAGCGGGAAAACGCGCCTGACCACCGATGGCCTGAGCTCCGACCCGGTCTGGTCGCCGGATGGGAGCCAGATTGCGTTTGTGACTTCGAGCAACTGTGACAATGCCGTCTGTGAGACGGATATTGCGATTATGGATGCCGACGGGAGCAATGTGGTGCAGTTGACCAACAGCGGCGACAACGAGGAACCCACCTGGTCGCCAGATGGGAGCCAGATTGCGTTTGTGTCGTGGCGCGAGGCCAATGCAGATATTCTGGTGATGGAGCGTGACGGCTCTGGCGTGACCAACCTGACCAACCATCCCGCCGACGATTTTGGCCCGGCCTGGTCGCCGGATGGGAGCCAGATTGCCTTTTCGTCGGACCGCAACCATTTTGAGGAGCAGGTGGTGCCCGGCGGTTTCGAGACCGAGCTGTTTGTGATGAACAGCGATGGCTCGGACGTGACCCGCCTCCCCACCGATGCGCTCAATGTCTTCGGGCCAAAGTATTCGCCCGATGGCACGCGCCTGATGTTCTATCAGATGGCGGGGGATGTCTCACCGATGCCCATGTATGTGCTCCACGCCGATGGCTCCGGGGTGACAGAAATAACCAGTGGGAGTAAACCCGACTGGTCGCCGGATGGCTCGGAGATCGTTTTTGTGCGGCCAGATCTCTCTGGTGAGACCCCGCCATCAGGCTGGAACCTCTACCTTGCGAACAGTGATGGGAGCGGAGAGACATTGCTGACCGAGGGAAACGATCCCGACTGGAAATAATATTCGCCTGATGCCTGGTCCGAAAGGAGGCAAAACCTTCAGGGAGCGCGGGTCTCCGGCCGCCAGCGGTACCAGCGCGTTGCTCGCGTTCCCCGGTTCTTTCCCCACACACGGATCCGTACAAGATTCCGACCACAGCCCCCAAAGTTATGTCTATTCGCTATACCCTTGCCATCTTTGCCTCATTTTCTTTCTTCCCCAATCCGACGCTTCCTGCCTTGTTTGCCCAGACCACGGCAAGCAAAACGTGCTCTTCCTCGCCTTTTCCACGTTTGCTGCTTCTCCAATCCGACACTGATATGCCTTACGCTCCAAAGAATGGCAAAGCACGCATGGCTGAAATGGGGTACAATCAAAAGCAAAGAAGAAAGCCTATCTTGTTACTTTGAGAAAGGAACCATATCTTGCAGACGCACTATTCATTCTTGCAGGCAATGGATTTCAAGACCTACGACATTCGTAAGCAGGACATTGAAAAGGTCATACCCCAAAGCCAACGACGCGGCATCTACGTGCTTCATATGGCAGATAAGACCTTCTATGTCGGGCAGGCGTCGGATGTTGTGAAGCGGTATCGCCAGCACTGCCGAAACTATCCGAACATTGAGTACATAAGTTTTAAGCGCGTTATGAAAGACAAGTTGGACTGGGAAGAAGAGCGGGCTATTAACACGCTGGTGTCCGAAGGCTTCCATTTACTGAACATTATCCATACCAGCGTGACCTATCGTTCCACCGATTTTGACCTGCTTATGCCTCCTGAGCAGCAGAAGCGATGGCTCACCGACACATCATGGATGTATGCCGGCGAAGACCGCCAGGACGATGAAGAGCAAGAGCAACGGCTAAAATACCGTCATAAGTTTAAGCAATTTTGCACCGAGGCGCGGTACCAGGACGTTGTATCGCTCCTGAAGCAATACGTGCAAGGGTGCATCCCTGCGTTCAACGCGACGCAGTTTGAATATTGGAGCATTAGTTGTTTGCCTTCTACGCTCAATCACGACCGATATGCGACGGTGAATATGAATACAATGGAAACGTTCGTGGTAGGAAGAACAGGATGGGCATTTATCAATATTGCTGCCTCGCTTTTTGAAGAGATATATCCAGAAGACAGCTCTTTTGTGCGTACATACCCCGATACAAGCATACGCTCTTCTTCGTATGATGCTGCGGGCTTTGATCAATTATGTATCGTTATGGATTCGATAGTCCAGGCAAAAGATGTATTGCGCGACCCTGCGGTCCTATTGGCAGCCAGGGTTTTGAATCTCCAATTGATGCGGAAGCGCAAAGTTCTCTATTCTCAGTCCCACTGTTTCGATCTGGCTGATGAACTGGTGAAAGGTTGAGGTTGGCAACGCGGCTGGGATTTCACCCAGCCACGTTTTGCCTGCTCTTTGTTGCGCGTTTGCTTGCTTCCCCAATCCGACGCTGCACACTTTGCTTGCCCAGACCAGACCAGACAAAGCTCAGGCAGCCTTGCTTTGCCGCTTGTTCCGCTGAAATAGCGGGCAAGTGAGCAGAGGTATGTTGGCCTGTTCCGCATTTTCTTTCTTACCCAATCCGACACAGCACAGCGTTGTTCACCGCTGCACCGTTTGCCCATCAGCCCATTCAGCCTGCTTTGCCCCTGACACCTACGCCTTCACATAGCCCTGATGCACCATCAACTCGGCGTTCAAAACCGAGCCGCCGGCCGCGCCACGCACCGTATTGTGCGCCATCGTGACCATGCGATAGTCAAAGACGGGGCAGGGGCGGATGCGGCCTACCACTGTTGGCATGTCATTGCCCAGGCCACGGTCGCGGCGGGGCTGCGGGCGGTCTGGCTCATCGCGCACAATTACCGGTTGCGGGGGTGCCGAGGGCAGATTGAGTTCCTGCGGCAATGCACGAAACTCGCGTAACGCGGCGGTGACCTCTTCCAGCGACGCATCCTGCTCCAGCGCAACCGAGACACATACGACATGCCCTTCCAGCACCGGCACGCGGTTGCACTGCGCGGAAATCACCAGGCTGGCAGGCAGCACCGCACCATCTTGCAGCTTGCCGAGCATCTTCAGCGGCTCACTCTCTACCTTTGGCTCCTCGCCGCCAATGTAGGGTATCACATTGTCTACCGCATCATACGAGGGGACGCCTGGGTAGCCAGCACCGGAGAGAGCCTGCATACTGACAACCATCGCCCGCGTGATACCAAACTTGTCCAGCAAGGGACGAAACGCCATTGTAATCGGTGTTGACGTGCAGTTCGGGTTGGTGACTATTGCCCCACTCCAGCCGCGCCGCTTGCGCTGCACATCTATCAGTTCCAGGTGGTCAGGGTTGACCTCCGGGATGAGTAGCGGCACATCCTCATCGGTGCGGTGGCTGGATGCATTGGAGCAGACGAGATGCCCGGCTGCTGCTAACTGCTCTTCGATGGGACCGGCCACGCTGCCGGGCAGCGCGGAAAACACAATCGGCGCGTCGAACGTTTCTTCCACACCGAGCACGGGCATGTCGCGCACACTGGCGGGCATCTCGCCCTCAATGCGCCACTGACACGCCTCGGCATAGCTCCGCCCTGCGCTGCGCTCGCTGGCAATCAGCGCAGAGATTTCAAACCAGGGATGGTTTTCCAATAATGTGATAAACCGCTGTCCTACCATACCCGTGGCGGCAAGGACAGCTACTTTGATTGCTGGCATACAACTTGTCTCCTTTTCAAGAGTTTTTGCAAATATACAATATTGTCGATTATTCTTAGTACAGCATTGCGTCCATGCGTGCCGAAAGAGGGAAGACGAAGCGGACATTCCACCGCGCCTTCACCCTCTCCCCAAACCCCTCTCCCATCCAGGGAGAGGGGCTTCCGAACACATTTCCCTTGCGCATGAAGCTACCGCATATTTCCCATTGGGGCGCAGCCCTCAATGGGTGTCACTTGTGGGTGTGTGAGGGAACCAGGTTCCCTCACACACCCCACGGCAAAGCTGTGGCACGCGGCTGCGTGCATTTTTTGCCGTGCGCAAGCAGCCCCCTCAACAGGTGTCACCTGTTGAGGGGGCTGCGCCCCAGGCCCCCTTTTGTTCTGGTTTTTTTGCGGCGTAGCCACAAAAAAACCAGAACAAAAGCATTTTTCGGGGGGTTGCAACCCACAATCCCCCGCTTTGCCAAGCGGTAGACCGCTTAACTTCATGCGCATGGGCTTCCGAACACATTTCCCCTTCCCCTCTTGTGGGGGAAGAAGTCAGGGGAAGGGGGGCAAGCGTGGTAAAGCTCAAATTCGGCAAGAACAAACGCATTGTTGTACTTTAGCTCCTCATGGTACCACTTTTTCACGCTGTTGGTAAACTAGACTTTGGCCATTTGCTAGACAAGTAGGATGACATCGGGTATGCTCAACTCAAAATTCCTGAAAAAAAGAA
>CAYFVX010000144.1:0-8252 GCA_964346425.1 uncultured Chloroflexaceae bacterium
CGCCGCCCACATAAGACCAGCCGAGGAATGATGCTACTGTCCCATAGATAGCTGGAAACATGGGACCATGCACGTAAAAGCGCAGGAAGTCCAGGCTGGCTGGCTGCTCATTCATCGTATAATATCCGCCTCCCAGTCCTGTTTTGATAAACGTAGCGGTCTGGTGCCAGTAGAAATTTTCGTCACTCCAGGCAGGCACAAAGGTGAACAGACTGGTGCGAAAGGCGGCAAAGACCAGAAAAAGAGTGGCGATAACTGGTAGGAGGACAATCACGCCCTGAATGATGCGCAACTGAACGTTGTACTGTGGCTGGTTGAGCACCGTGAGTGGCTGAAACCAGCCAAGCAGCATAGTGTGCGAAAGCCTGTTTTCTGATCTGCTTATGGTCTCTCGATGCTGCCACAGCACTGTCACCAACCAGGAGACGATGAGTGCCGGACTCAAGAACATTGCGGTGTCAACGAAAGTACGGGTGTTCCATGCCCACATACTTTGCAAGAAAAGCATTCCTCCGAAGAGCAGCGTGGTACTTGCCAGGGCAAGGGCGAGAGGCAGCCGGATCTGCCGAAAGTTGAGAAAGAACAGGGAGGCAACAAGCAACGTCAGCAGCCATATGTGACGGGGAGCTTGCCCGCTTCCCTGGATGACGATATCCCCAACAACAACCCCCAGGTCATAGCCGTGGTCCGGGTCTTTGATAGTTGGTGATTTCACTGATAGGCGAATATTTTCGGTAGGGCAGGGGTGGAGCATAAACTGATACACCCGCGGCTCTGGACGAACCGTAAAGGTTGTTTCCCAGTTCTGTGTTTCTCCCTGTCGGATGCGCACGTCAACGGTGCGGGCTGGCCCACCTGCGAGGACGATATGCAGGAGGGGTTTGCCGCCGGGGTTTGGCAGGATTACGCGACCATTGCCTTTTGTCCAGCGAAAGAAGCCTTCACGGTCAGCAAAACGTTCGCTTCCATGAAACTTGCGGTGCTCAAGTGCGGGGTTATTTGCCTGAAGAGTTGCCGAGCGGGGGAGTGTATAGGCAACATGGGCAAGCACGAAGAGGGCTATGAGCAAGACACTGTATGCTATTACACCTTTCCAGGTCAATCGTTTTGCCAGCCTGTGCTGCAGAGCTGTGATCTGACGTATGGCACGAGTGCGGGTTTGTGCATAGAGTATCGTGCGTAGCAACACAGCACTGCTTAACCAGACCATCATTTCAAGCGTGCGGGTCAGGGTTGCCCGGTTTATCTGGTTATCATAGCCGGCATAGAAGTCAACATACGCCTGAAAATTCGTCCCGGGATCTGGTAGCGTGCTGAACACACGGTTGTAGATGAGAACTGCCAGGAGCATCCAGGCAAGTTCCAGGATATGCACGCGCTGACGGAGAAGCAGGCTCAGGACAACAATCTGGACTGGTAAGGTATAGGAAACAAATACCGGTATGTTTGTACCACCATACAGTGCCAGGAGCACTACCAGTACGACATGCAACCCCAGGAGCAAGCGATGCGGAGCTATTTCCGGCCGGATAGCTTTGAGTCGGTGCCAGGTGATAAGCATGAGCGAGGGAAGCCAATAACTTGCCAGCGAAAAGGTAATATTGATGCTTCTGCGCAGGTCGGCAGGAGCTTTGAGCAGGAGATAGAGACTATCTTTCTTGTTGACCGGGTCAAAGAACTGCACCGAGGATTCAATTGGAATGAGAAGGCGGGGTATGATAACAAAGCATCCTGGCAGGGCGATTGCGAGCAACAAATGGGTGAATGTGGTACGGGATGGTTTGCGTCGGGTTGTTCTTGCAAGCATGACGATGAGGATTAGCGATGGGACAATCAAAAATTCCTTGAACAGCAGACCGATACAGCACAGGAACAAGGCTATCAGATAGCGTTGTTTGAAGAGTGCCCAGAATGCGAGCAGCATAATGGGATAGGCACCAATATCAACCATCGTGTAGAAAAAGAGCGGGAACCGCAGATGACTATACGAGATGGCGACAACGGCCATAACGATGAAACCATCACGCACGCGGGCACCTGCTGCGCGGGCCAATCCAAAAGCAAGCCATAATTCAAGGATCGCAAAGAGATAGCCGGCTATTCGAAAGCTCGTGAGCACCGATACGGAAAGGAACCGTGCAAGTAAGCCAGCGAATGTGGGGACGGCTGGACGATAGGCAAAGGGGGCAACCAGGTTATCATTGCTGAGAATGCCATGTTTTGCCATGTCAACATACACAAGTGCGTCCCAGTCCGGCTCCATTGTGTCGGTCAACAGATCAAGAAGCAATACCCAGAGTATGGCTACGGCAATGCTGGACAGAAAGACAAGGATATTTCGAATACGCATACGGGTTCGAGATATGTCCTAACGAGAAAGAGCTATCTGCACAGCCTGAGCCATGATGGTGGTTCAGGCATAACCATTTCAGAAACGCTATTATACCAGATAGTCTACATCTCTTGGTAATAAATTGTGGTACAATTTCCAACTGTGGCTTTGTTGGGTGAGTGAAGGGTCGTCTATGTTCCAGACACAGTATCAACCGCTTTCTGAATCATACCCTGCGTTTGGCAGTGTGGCTTTGTTGCCCTGGGATATTGAGATTTTTGGGTTTGCTGTAGGCAATTACGAGACCGGCGACATTGAAACTGTTGCCAGCCAGCGTGAGCTTTTTCGCTCTGCCCTGCAGCAGTGGGCAAATGATCATGCGGTCGAGTTGATTGCATGTCGCGTACCGTCGAACCATTTTGCCTGGATAGCTTTGTTGCCGACGCTGGGTTTTACGATGGTGGACTTTGAAGTGATTGTCTCATTACCACGTTTGCAGGCAACCAGTTTGCCGCCAACTCGTATTCCTGTTCGGTTGGCAGGGGAAGAAGACCAACCTTTCATTGAACGTATTGCCGAGACATCCTTTTTATCGGGACGTTATCATACCGATGCCCGTTTTCCGCAGCACCTGGCAAATCGTCGCTATCGTCAATGGGTACGCAATGCTTTTATCTGTCCAGAACCAGAAACCCTTGTCTATGTTATCGGAGAGCCTGGTCTGGTGCAGGGGTTTCTCCATGTGGTTATTCGAGAGGAAGGGGCTGATTTGCGCCTGGGTGCGATAGACAAGCAGGCTGCATCTTTGCCCGGTCTGGGATTTCATCTTTATGTGGGAACGCTCATTGAGTTGAAGAAAAGAGGGGTACGCCAGGTCGTCACCAAGATTTCGCCAGTCAATACGTCGGTGATGAATATTTACGGGGCGATTGAGGTGCGTTTTTTACAGCCGGAGGTTATTTTTCACTGGCATGCGCCTGAAGCTCCCCATTTGCTTGGCGAAGATGCGTTCTGGAATACGCAAGAGCTTTGAAAAAATTGAGGGTATAATCAACAGCAACATGATGGACAACTATCAGAAACTCGTTCATTGTTTTGTCGAATCGCTTGGGATTTCCCAGGATATGGTAACGGATGGACTGGCCTATAATACTATTCCGGAATGGGATTCAACTGCTCATATGGCACTGGTGGCTACGCTGGAAGCTGAGTTTGACATCATGCTGGACACTGATGATATCATAGCAATGAGCAGCGTGGCCGAGGCACGCAAGATTCTCGGCAAATATGGAGTAGAATTTGATGCTGCTTGAGAATAAAACGGCATTGGTCACCGGCGCAAGCCGTGGTATAGGAGCGGCAATAGCTGAACTGTTTGTGCAGCATGGAGCTTCGCTGGTTATCAGTGGGCGCAGCGATACCCTGCACGAGGTTGCCGACCGACTCACTCGTGATGGAGGAAACGTCACCGCTGTCCAGGGCGATATCACAGATACTGCCCATGTCAAGCAACTGGTCAACACGTGCCGCAAGACGTTTGGCACCCTGGATATTCTGGTCAACAATGCCGGGGTGATGCTGCCCGGCGTGGTGGGGATGATTGCTGCCGACGATGTCCGCCAGATGTTCGAGGTCAATGTGCTGGCGGCTATCAACCTGACGCAATATGCTGTTCGTTTGATGCTCAAATCATCGGCTCCTTCTATCATCAACATGGCTTCCATCGCGGGTACTGAAGGGTTGGAAGGTTTCGCGGCTTATTCTGCCAGCAAAGCAGCCCTGATAGGGTTTACGCAGGCGGCCGCGAAAGAACTGGCAGGACGCGGCATCCGTGTGAATGCGCTGGCACCAGGATATGTTGATACCGATTTGACGCGCACGTTGCCCGAACAGCAGCAAATCTCGGTTGAACGTATTCGGTTAGGACGAAGCGGTACACCCGGCGATGTTGCGCACGCGGCACTCTTTCTTGCTTCAGAGCTATCGTCATACATCACCGGCGAGGTGACGGGCGTAGACGGAGGATTAACAACGTGATACCGCATATCAGACAACATCCATCTCAGCATCCTGCTTTCATTAGTGGGGAACAGGTCGTATCCTATGGTCAGCTTGTGACAAGGATGGAAGCAGTTGCGGAAGTGCTGGCAAAACAGGCATGGCGACCGCTGGTTTTCCTCTATGCAACCAATACGCTGGATGCTATTCTCGTCTATCTTGCCTGTCTGGATGCAGATATCCCTATCTGTTTACTCGAACCCAATCCAGCATATATGAGCAGGTTGGTTGCGCACTATCAGCCCACTGTGCTGGTGTTACCGCCTGATTATACGCCGCCTGGTGGCTATAGCAGGGCGCAATCTTTGCCGGATTGTGCCTATGCCAGGCATGTCCTGGTCCCTACTCAGACACCAACTCCTCCCAATCCAGCACTGGCTCTGCTGCTCCAGACCTCTGGTTCGACCGGTGCTCCGAAACTCGTTCGCCTGACCCGTGACAATGTCTTCTCGAATGCCCTCGCTATTGCCGAATATCTCGATATTACCCCTGACGAACGGTGCATCCAGAGCTTGCCAATGAACTATTCCTATGGCCTCTCGTTGATAAATTCGCATCTGGTGGCTGGTGGAAGTCTTGTGCTGACGAACCATTCCTTCATGCGTCCCGAATTCTGGCAAGATTTTAACACACACGTCTGCACCTCCTTTGCCGGTGTTCCCTTTATGTATGAGACATTGCACCGCTTGCGCTTTGAGCCTTCGCGCTATCCGTCACTACGTATGATGACCCAGGCTGGTGGCAAATTGCGCGTTGATCTGGTCGAGGAATACTATCACAAGATGCGTACTTCACATGGCACATTTTGCGTGATGTATGGACAGACAGAAGCCACTGCACGTATCGCCTATGTGCCGCCCGATCGTCTGGGGGAAAAACCCGGCTCCATTGGTATTCCGATTCCCCGCGGACGCATTGAGCTGGCTCCTGTCGAAGGAATGACCGATGCGCACGAACTGGTCTACCATGGACCCAACGTGATGATGGGCTATGCGGAGACTTCTGAAGATTTGCAACGGGGCGATGATTTGCATGGGGTGCTGCATACTGGCGACCTTGCGACGATTGATGAAGACGGGTTTTATGCCATTGTCGGGCGGCTCAAACGTTTCGCAAAGCTCTATGGTCGCCGCATTAATCTGCAAGATATTGAGGTTGATCTGGAGGCAGCTTTTTCTAGCCGGGTGGCTGCGATAGATGGAGGAGATAGCAAACTCATTATCTATACCGAGCAGAGTGCTGTGCAGGACCTCTCGACTATCCGCGGATATCTGGCAAAACATCTGGGAATTTCTCCCACCGCTATTGAGGTTCACAAGATTGATGCTATTCCGGTGACTCCATCGGGCAAAAAGGACTATACGAGGTTGATGTCATGACCAGTTTGCAGAGCATTGCCAGCCTGCTCGAAACCCCTCCCTATAGTCTGCGTCAGCCGCAGAAGGTACAGATACTTTTGCCGCGGCTGAATGAGTTGACCAGACACCACTACACCAGTAGCGACCTCTATCGCAATGTCATTGATCGCGTATTTGGTGGTTTGCCGCCAGATGGATATGAACGTATAGAGGATATTCCCTTTCTGCCCGTCTCGCTCTTCAAAACGCGGGAACTGCGGAGTATCTCTGAAGAGCAGGTCTTCAAAGTGCTGACCTCTAGCGGGACCACGGGACAGGCGGTGAGCAAGGTCTATCTGGATGGCGAGACGGCGAGCATCCAGGCGAAGGTGCTGGTCAAGATTATGCAGCACTTCGTTGGCAAGCAACGAGTACCCATGGTTATTCTGGACCATAAAGGGGTTACACGCAATCGGCAATCATTCTCGGCCCGCGGCGCGGGGATTCTTGGGATGCTGCAATTTGGGCGAAATCCATTCTATGCGCTGAATGAAGAGATGGAGCTGGATGCAGAGGGGTTGATGTCCTATCTGGCGAATGCGCAGGGAACGGTGCTCTTCTTTGGGTTTACCTTTATGGTCTGGCAATATTTTATTCTGGCACTTGAGCAGCAAGATATCAAGCTCGATCTGCCAGAGGCTATTCTCATCCATAGCGGTGGTTGGAAGAAGTTGCAAGATATGGCGGTCAGTGCGGAGGAATTCCGCCAGCGGGTGCAGGCAACCACGGGTATCCAGCACAATCGCAATTTCTATGGTATGGTTGAGCAGGTCGGCAGTGTTTACGTTGAGAATGCGCTGCACTATTTGCATGCTCCCCTTTACTCAGATGTCATTATCCGTGATCCGTTGACGTTAGCTCCCCTGCCGCCTGGCAAGAGCGGGTTGGTGCAGGTGGTCAGCATGTTGCCCACCAGCTATCCCGGCCATTCCATTTTGACGGAAGACCTGGGGATGGTGTATGGCGTAGACCATCCTGAGCTTGAGATGGGCGGACGATATTTTCAGATTATGGGGCGGGTTCCCGCCGTCGAGATGCGTGGCTGTAGTGATACGTTTCATTCCGCATAGGGTGGTGAACAGGTTATGACGATGGAACTGGCGGAACAGATTACCATGCTTGCGCCGAGTGACGATTCGCTCATTGATTTTCTGGCAAAGGACACTCGGATGCCAGTTGAACCATTTGCTGAAGAGCGGATGCAGGTGCTCGCCATGCTCTCGCAGCAGATTTTGCGTGATCCCCTGTTGCGCCAGGATGCGGCCAGTGTCGCGCTGGCCTACTGGCTACGCCGTGCCAATATAACCCGCCTGAAAAATCATTTACGGCAGCGTCTGGAGCAAGAACCGCATATTGTGGCGGTGCCGGTGGGCAATGTGCTGCATATTGCGCCGGCCAATGTGGATACGCTGTTTGTTTATTCCTGGGCCCTTGCGTTTTTGTGTGGCAATACGAATATTGTGCGGCTCTCAACTCGAAGCAGTGGAGTCGTGACGCGGTTGCTTGAACACATCAATGCTTTGATGCTTGAGTATGATGTGCTCAGGCAGCACAATGCGTTTGTGCGCTATCCACACAACAAAGACCTGACCGAGCTGCTCTCACGTTGGTGTCAGCATCGCATTATCTGGGGCGGCGATGAAACCATCAATGGCTTGCGGCCGCTGGCACTCAGCCCGCATGCCAGCGAACGGGTGTTTGGCAACAAGTTCTCGTATGCGCTCATTGCCGCCGATGCCTTTCTGGATGCCGATGATGCGACCAGGCAACAACTGGCGAGCAACTTTTTCAATGATATGTTCTGGTTTGACCAGATGGCGTGCTCGTCGCCGCATATTGTCTTCTGGCTGGGGAATGAGGAACAGGTGGCCGAGTGTGTACCGCGCTTTAATGCGTTGTTGTCGCAGGAGATTGTGCAACGCAACTATACGCCCGCGATGGCGGATGTGGTGCGCCGCCTGAGTTTTGCGTTTGAAACAGCGTCTTCTCATAATGTTCAGGTACAGTTGCAGCAACCCGGGTTTCTCAGTATGCTGGCACTTGACTATGCCAGTCTGCGCAAAGAGGTGTGTGGTGGCGGCTTGTTGACGCATGTGCAGGTGGATACGTTATGGCTGGTGGCTGAACTGGCACAGCAGGAAGACCAGACGATAACCCACTTTGGCCTGCTTCAGGCAGACCTGTACTCGCTTGCACGGCTGGTTGGTGTGCGTGGGGTAGACCGACTGGTGCCGA
Organism: uncultured Chloroflexaceae bacterium; assembly: GCA_964346425.1. GTDB lineage: Bacteria > Chloroflexota > Chloroflexia > Chloroflexales > Chloroflexaceae > JAAUSY01. The sequence goes on from CAYFVX010000144.1 coordinate 8,023, forward strand.
TTGGTGAGGCACTTGCCTTTAGCTCTGATTGGGATGGCTATGATCTGCTGAACGATCTGGTGCGGCGGGTGGTCGTTCGCGTATAGCGAATGTTTCCCAGTTTTGGACAATCAGGGGTAGCACCACAGAATATCGTGGAGTATCCTTAACGCAGTTGACCCAGGGGGGAGCGTGAGGGCATAGGCGCGAACGTAACGGGCATTCCACCGCGCTTTCACCCTCTCCCCAAC
>CAYFVX010000145.1:0-6139 GCA_964346425.1 uncultured Chloroflexaceae bacterium
TGTGGCTGTCGCAAAGTCTTCTGTTGTTCAACAGAAGACTTTGCGACAGCCATGGTGTCAATCGTTAGCGCAAGTGCAAGAATGTGGTACCATGCGAAACAGGACAGGCCAGCTATTCATAGCATAAGGAATACAAACCAGACGTACTCTTATGGGATTTTTTTGTCATCCAATTGTCATGCAGCTCACCAGAACATGTTGCACCAGGTCACCTCGCTTCATCTCTGTTGTTCTGACGTTGCTTCTGTTGCTGACCGCTTGTGGTGGGATCTCTTCCAATGTGTCATCGAAAACGTCGTCAGGTGCCGGTGACCCCGAGGCCGGCAAAGCTCTCTTCAACCAGACGCAACAATTGACCGGTGCCCCCACATGCAAAACCTGCCACGTGATTGAACCTGGTGAACCGGCTATCGTGGGGCCAAACTTGAGCGGTATTGCAGTGCGAGCAAAACAGCGCGTCATGGGCCAATCTGCCAGAGAATATCTGCGCACGTCTATCACCGATCCGTATGCCTATATCGTACCTGGCTATCAGAGTGGTATTATGGTGCGCAACTATGCGGACTATCTTACCCCCCAACAGATCAATGACCTGGTTGCCTACTTGATGACGCTGGAATAACGAGAGCTTGTATATGGATAAAACACGGGTATTGCTGATTGAGAACAACCAGAATGATATTGATAATGTGCTTGCGTACTGTGCAGAACACGTCCCGCACATGGTTTTTACCGTTGTAGAAACACGTTCTGCCTGTTGGGATGCGCTCGCCAGCGATCAAACGTTACCCTTTGATGCGCTGATCATTGACTATCTGCTTCCAGATACGGACGGTATGGAGCTTTTGCACGAGATTGTCAATGCGGGCTACCCGGCTCCCATTGTCATTATCACTGTGCGGCAGGATGTGGAAACCGCTGTTGCTGCCATGAAAGCGGGCGCACTTGACTACCTGGTCAAATCAGATACGTACTGGGAACACCTGCCGCGCATTATTGAATCCGCTATTGTGCGCTACAACCTTATCCGCGAAAATCAGCGGTTGCAGGGTGACCTGACGGCGTATGCGGCCGAGTTGCAACAGTCCATTCACCAGACACACCTGGAAAAGATGCGGTTGCAGGCCGTGCTGGAACAGTTGCCTGAAGGGGTGCTGATTGTTGAGGGTACTGAAGGACGCACGATTGCCGCCAACCGCGCGGCGGAGCATCTCTGGGGCCATCCCTTTGTGCCAGATGTCTGCATACCCGATTACGGCGAGCATTATCAAATGTATCGGCTTGATGGGAGTCTCATTCCGCCCGAAGAGTATGCTATCAGTCGGGTCTTGCGGAGTGGCACGCCTGTGCTGGGTGAGCAAAACCTCTTCAAACAGCCGGGCGGCGAGCAGATCAACGTACTGGTCAACGTGGCTCCCTTGCTCAACCAGCATGGGGCGGTGAGCGGAGCGGTTGCTCTGTTTCAAGATATTACCGAAATCAAGCAACTGGAACAACTCAAAGACGATGTGCTCTCCATTGCTTCGCACGAACTGAAAAACCCGCTGACGGTTATCAAAGGGTATAGCTCCCTGCTGGGTAAATCGCCCCTCATTCAGGAAGATGCGCGGATGAAACGCATCACCAGCACGATACTCCACCAGAGTGAACGTATGCATCAACTGGTGGAACGCTTGCTGGACCTTTCCCGGCTGGACATGGGGCGCATGACGCTCAACGAAGGTTCCATAGACCTGGTGCCTTTTTTGCAGTCTATCCAGGAGCAACAGCAAGCCACCCACGCAGCCTGTACTATACGTTGTCACTGTGAGCAACCTTCGCTCGTGATTACAGGCGATTATATGCGCCTGGAGCAAGTCATGATCAACCTGATAAGCAATGCCATCAAATATAGCACGGAAGAAGCCGACATCACCATCACATTATCCGTACAGGAAGAGATCGCGCACGAGCACATGATCTGTGGTTCTCCGCTCACTGCACCCGGCCCGTATGTGGTGATTGCTGTGCAGGACCGCGGCATTGGCATTAAGCCAGAGATGCAGCAAAAGCTTTTCAACCGTTTTTACCGTGCCAGGGAAGCCGCCCGCATTGCTGCCGGGCAGGGTATGGGTCTCTACATCAGTGCAGAAATTATGCGGCTCCATCAGGGTGTCCTTTGTGTGCAGAGCACCCCTGGCGAGGGGAGTATCTTCCGCGTGATTTTGCCGCTGCAACGGGATTAATCTGTTAGTTATGCCTGACGCAGCATTGCCGTCAATTGCTCCGCCTGCACATAGCCGACTACCTGCACTTCCTGCGAACGCACACCCTCGACCTGGGCAACCGCCCGCTTGATTTCCAATGATAGCGGCACCGCCAGCGGACAAAGTGGCGAAGAGGGATGAAACCGGTAGGCTACATGCCCCTCCGCATCCACCTGAAGGTCTTCCACCAGCCGCATACGCATCACATCTACTCCGGTTTCCGGGTCAATTACTGTGGTCAGTCGCTGAATAATGGTGTCACGGAGATGTTCCGTTGTGCTCATCATTGCCTCTGCTCCTTTCTAGCACCCGTTGCCAGACCGCCGCAATCGCACGGCTGGCCGGCAATTCGGCATTCCAGGCGGTGATTGGCTCGCCGACAATCATTGCCTGGGTTATCCCTTCATCAAAGGGTATATTGCCCACAACCTCTATCCCCTGCTCCTGGCAGAATCGATGGATCGCCTCTGCGCCCTCCGGGTAGACATCCGCCTTATTGATACAGACCAATGTCGGGATACCAAAGTGGCGTGTTGTCTGCACAATGCGCTCCAGGTCGTGCTGCCCCGATCTGGACGGCTCGGCAACCAGCAATGCCAGGTCTGCGCCGGCCGAGGCAGAGATGACCGGACAGCCAATACCGGGTGGCCCATCAACCAGCACCAGTTCATACCCCGCATCCATTGCCAGTAGCCGCGCCTGCTGCTTGACCAGCGTCACCAGTTTGCCAGAATTTTCCTGTGCCGGTCGCAAGGCGGCATGAAACATGGGGCCATAGCGACTCTGCGAATGAAACCAGCGACCTGCCACCTGAGACTGCATTTCGATGGCCTGCGATGGGCATTGGTAGCGGCAGGCCGCGCAGCCTTCGCAGGCAATGTCATCCACGCGATACGTGCCGGTCGCCTCATCTGGAAAAATGGCGTCGAAGCGACAAACCTGCGCACAGGTTCCACAGCCGGCACACTCGTCAGTGTTGATAACTGCCACTGCCCCACCAATAAACTCTTGCTCCTCAAGTACCTGTGGTTTCAGCACCAGTTCCAGGTTGGCGGCATCTACATCTGCATCTGCAAGCACTGCTCGCTGTGCTCCACGACTATGGCAAAGATGCGCGAATGCGGCGGTTATGCTTGTCTTGCCAGTGCCACCTTTGCCGCTCAATATCACCAGTTGTTTCATCTTGTTTCATCCTCATTCTCCCATCATGCCATCTGGGCTTTGTCCATTTCTTGCTGCGCAGCAGCAGTTGCCTGTGTTATCGCTGCAAAGCAAGCAACTGTTCGTAGACGCCTTGCAATGCAACTTCATACTCAGGGCGCACTTCAATCAGTGTTTGCCCGCGGGCTATCCCCTCGGCCAGTTGCCGATCAAATGGAATACGCAGGACAATAGGGATATCCTCCGTCGCGCAAAACGCATCCACCTCGCTATAATTGCTTCCATCCCGATTGATAATCACCGCGGCTGGTCTATCCAGTTCGCGCACGACCCCAATCGCCAGCTTTAAATCGTGCAGGCCAAAGGGGGTTGGTTCGGTGACCAGTAGCAGCACATCCGCGCCGCGCATGGTCTCAACCACTGGACAGGAGGTACCGGGTGGTGCATCAACTACCACCGTCTGGTCTGGTTCTGGCAGGACCCATTGTTTCAACTGGCGAATAATTGGCACGGCCATTGGTTCGCCGGTATTGAGGATACCCCGTGCAAAACGCAGATGGTTGTTTGCCTGCCCTTGCTCCAGCACACCCAGCACAGATGGTTCTTCCGAGATAGCTCCCTGCGGGCAGGTCAGTGTGCAACTGCCGCATCCGTGGCACAGTTGCGGAAAGACAAGCACCTGTTTCCCTACCACCGTTATGGCATGAAACTGGCAAACATCGGCACACACACCGCACTGGTTGCAAAGCTGCGGATTAACGTGTGGTATGAGCATATGCACATCTTGCCGTTCCACAATATCCGGTGCGAGAAACAGGTGGGCGTTGGGGGCTTCCACATCACAATCGAGAAACAATGGCGGTTGCGAGTCCGCCTGGTTGTTTGCCAGCACCAGCGCGAGGCTGGTGGCGATGGTCGTTTTGCCGGTGCCCCCTTTGCCGCTTGCAACAGTTATTTTCATTGTCGCTTCTCTGGAACAAATCGTTCAAGGTTTCCTGCTTTGAAACGGTCAATCGCATCTCGTGCGGTGTAACTGGTGCCCAGCAGATACAAAGGCAAACCGGCGGCATCCAGTACTCGATATGCGTTGGGACCAAAGTCGCCACTGATTACCGCATCTACTTCTTGTTTGACCACAAACTGGGCTGCCTGGGTACCTGCTCCTCTGCTCGCGGATGCGCCGTTGTTGGGCAATGGTCTGGTTTCCATAGTATCGGTGTCAACCAGCAAGAAGTAGGTACTGCGTCCAAACCGTGCATCCACGCGTGAGTTGAGCGTTGGGGAAATGGTCGTCAGAATAATTTTCATAGCTCACCACGCCTTCGCTCGTGTCGTCCCCCTCCGTTGCGTCGTCCTCGTCCATTGCCGTTGCCATGTCCGCGTCCGCCACCATAGCCTCGCCCCCAGCGGCGTCGCCGTCGCTCACCCATCTCGGCAGCAAAAGAGCGGCGGGAAGGACACGCCAGCTGTTCTATTGCCATGACGAAGGAAAGCGAAAGCCGTTGCAGCAGGCTGTTTTGTTGCTCTTTGCTGCTGCTGCTGGTTGGTATTGCTTCATAGGAAACTGTCTGTTTGCTGACGCTTTCTGCTTGCCCACTGGTGGCTGGGAGAAGTTGCTGGGTAATATGTTCCGCCTTTGCCGGGACAACTTCTGTTCCCACACTGGTATGTTCTCCTGTTGCAGGACTGGTGCTCACTGTTTGTGCAGGTGTTTGCTCCACCACCTCAATCGCCCCGGCCGGACATGCGCTGACACAGACCTGGCATTGGCGACAGCGATGCGGGTCAATAGTCGCTTTATTGTCTACCAGGCTGATAGCCCCCGGCCGGCACTCATCTATGCATGCTCCGCATCCGATACACTCTTCCTGATTGATCTGGACCACCATCATATGCGTTCCCCCTCCGAAAACTTGTTGACTTGTCTACACAACCAATATTATAGTTGTGAAATACAAAAATAGCAAGTTTGCAACCAATATATTATACATTTTTTCCTGGATTCGGGGGACAAGGTAGGGGTTCGTTCGGCGGTGCCAGACCCATGCGCATGAAGCTACCGCTTATTTTGGCAAGAACAAACGCAACGCTGTACTTATGCTGCAATGCCTGGATGGGCAAACGCTTCGCTCTGCAACAACTCACGCAGCGCAATGGCTATGGTGGTGAGTTTGCGGCTGTCTACCAGTTCGATGGTATCTTTGTCCGTGTGGGTGATGTTGTGGCAGAGGTATTGTATGTGCTCCGAGGTGATGGCGATGGCAGGCCGCTGTTGTTGCAGGAAGAGGGTGTGGTCGCTCTGATACCACGGTTCGCCCACCAGAAAGTCGTCGTGCAGAGCGATGATGGCGTGCAGGCTGCTGTGTATCTCGTCGGGACAGTCGTAGCTTGACCAGGCGGTGCGCCCGGCTCGATAGCCTGCCAGGTCCAGGTTGATGGCGAGGATGATGTCATCGAAGTGGTCGGCGTTGGCTTGCAGGTAATGCATATGTCCAGAGGCGGCGTAGTAGTCTTCACCGTTCAGCGTGAGGATTTCGATGGTCGGGGTGAGCGTGTCGTGGTGCAGCAGGCTTGCCAGAGCCAGCAATGTAGCGACGCCGCTCGCATTGTCGAGTGCGCCTGGCGTGGTCTGCTTGCTGTCAATATGGGCGCATACTATGACGCGTTGCGCGGTGCGGCTGCAGCTCCTCCAGCGTGGCGGCTGCCACCAGCCGCGCATGCACATCGCAGGG
>CAYFVX010000145.1:6239-8242 GCA_964346425.1 uncultured Chloroflexaceae bacterium
GCTGCAGCTCCTCCAGCGTGGCGGCTGCCACCAGCCGCGCATGCACATCGCAGGGTAGGGCGTAGGGGCTGACCTGCGCCGCAAATGATTGTCCGCCCGCCTGTAGCGTGACTTCGCCGTGCTGCCAGTCTATGCAGGTGAATTGCGGGCAGTCTATGGTAAAGCCGAATGAGGCCAGCGTGTCGGCAAAAAAAGAGGTTGCCTGCTGGTTGTAGGGGCTACCAGGATGGCGATGCGGCAGATCAACACAGAGTTTGCGCAGGTAGCCATCAATCGCATTGACCAGGGATGTTTCGTCCATACTGTTTATCTCCTTATGCATGCCCGCCAGCCCACCATTCCCCACCTACTTCACCATCCAGAACCAGGCGGATTGCCACACGCTGTCCGGGTTCCGCGTCGTTCCATATTCGACCCGTTGCAGCGAAAGATCGGGGATAAAAAGCTGGCGGATAGTATCGCTGTCCACGCCATGAGCATTGGCGGTGTCCTGTACCTCATCGCTGAGCCGGGCAAAGAGCAGGTATGTACCACCAGGCAAAAGCAACCGTTTGACTTCTGCGGCGTAGGCTTGCTGCTCTGCAAAGGGCAAAGGGTGCATACAGCCAATGTCGAGCACCAGATCATAGGGCTGCGTCAGAAAAGACAAATCTGTCACGGAGGCGACATAAAATGTTGTACGACTGGCAACGTGCTGTTCCGTTGCCCGTTGCTTTGCCAGCTCGATAGCCGCTGGCACGAAGTCCACACCGGTGCATTGCCAACCAGCACTTGCCAGATAGCGAGCAGCTCTTCCCGTCCCGCAGCCCATATCCAGCATTCGCCCCGGTTGTATCTGCTCGGCCAGAGCCATAACTTCTGGTGGTGGCAATGCATCATCCCAGGGGGTATTGCCCTCCTGGTAGCGGCGTTTCATGTTCTGGTAGTGGTCATTCATCAGGTGCTTCCTTCGTATTATAAACCCATCTGACGATAGCCTGTTACAGGTATATGTGTGGATATGGTATTGTGGCTTTTTACCGGGTGGCGTAGGCAATGCCACTCTGCAAATTGCCGCGTGTGACGATGCCGCTCAGGTCGGCCCCCAGGCCCACCAGCGTCTGGGCCATCGTGGGGCCAATGCCCGTGAGAACCACCTGCGCTCCGAGCAACTGCACTGCCTGCGCTGCATGAATAAGCGCGTTGGCGACCTGCGTGTCTACCACTTGCACGCCAGTGATGTCTACAATCGCCACATCTGCACGGTACGTAGCCACCCCTTCAAGTAGCGTTTCCATAACTTGCTGCGCCCGCCGTGAGTCTATACTACCGATGAGAGGCAACACCAGGACACTTTCTGAGATTGGCAGGAGTGGGGCGGAAAGTTCGTGCAATGCTGCTCGCTGGGCGTCAATGATTTGCTGCTGCAGCGCGGCATATTCTTTCTGTGCTTGCTTTGTAGCGGTGACATCGCGCACGAGACCCATGACTTTCTCTTCATCAATGGGCGAAATGCGTGCCTCATAAAAATGTGGTGCATCATCTATTGGCAGGCTATATTCAACCAGTTGTAGCGTGCCGGTGTCCAATGCCTGCGTGATAGCATCCAGAAACTGCTGGGCTAGTTCAGGTGGGAAAATGTCGTCGACGCGTTTGCCCATGAAGTGTTCTGGTGGCAGCAGTAATCCACTGCGTGGAGCGCGATAGTCCAGGAAAGTACTTTCTCGGTCCTGGATGAACATCATATCCGGCAGCGCATCGAGGAGCGCACGCTGGCGGGCTTCGCTGGCACGCAAGGCTTCTTCCGATTGTTTGCGTTCGGTGATGTCGCGCACTGTGCCCATACTGGCAATTGCACCTTCATACTCGATGGTGCTGACGACCATATTGACCCAGACTCGCGTGACGCCATCACGCTTGAGCATGCGAAATTCGTAGGTGTTCGGGACATCTTCCCCTTTCTGGCGGCGGGTGTAGCGGTCCAGCACCCATTCACGGTCTTCTGGTGCTATCAATTCGACAAT
>CAYFVX010000146.1:0-8232 GCA_964346425.1 uncultured Chloroflexaceae bacterium
GAGGGGCGTTGCCCCTCGCGCTCCCCACTTAACGTAAGACTTTGCGAAAGCCATGGTATGCGACACCTCTGGTGGTGTGGCATTTTGCGGCGAAGCCGCAAAATGCCACACCGGTACTATCACACCATGTTCGTGTGAATAACTGCTCATCGCTCATCACTCATCTCTCGTCACTGGGGTATCACCACCCCACCGCCTGCCCGTCGCAGCGCGGTTCGCTGGCGGCGATATACGCACCGGATGGTAGCCGCCAGATGGCCTGCCCGCGCCCGAAACCGGCCGGTTCCACTTCTCCTGCAAGCTGGTGCCCACGCGCCAGCAAACCCTGCGCCACATCACGCGGCGTCTCTAGCTCCACAAACAGCTTTCTGCCCTCCACGCGCCAGCGCGGAGCATCCAGGGCTGCCTGCGGGTGCATACCATAGTCGAGCGCGTTGACCAGCAATTGCACATGGCCCTGTGGCTGCATGGGGCCACCCATCACGCCAAAAGGCCCGATGGGTTTGCCCTGGTGGGTGAGAAAGCCGGGGATGATGGTATGGAAGGGTCGTTTGCCAGGAGCCAGCGCATTGGGATGCTGCGGGTCGAGGCGGAACGCATGCCCACGGCTGTGCAGCGAGATGCCCCACTCCGGCACGACCACGCCAGAGCCAAACGCACCCACGCCCCAGCAATTTGACTGGATCATACTCACCATCTGTCCATCGCGGTCGGCGGTGCAGAGATACACCGTGCCGCCATGCGATGGGGTGCCGGCCGCATAGTGCTGGGCCTGCTCGCCTATCAATGCGCGACGACTGGCAAGGTAGGTGGGGTCGAGCAATTGCGCGATGGGGATATCCGCATGCTGCGGGTCGGCAATGTAGCGGGCCGCATCCGCAAATGCCAGTTTCATGGCCTCGATTTGCAGATGGTAGGCCACCGCCGAATCCCGTTGCAGCGTGGAGAAATCGTATCCTTCCAGGATACCCAGCGCGAGCAGGGCGGCCACCCCCTGCCCATTGGGCGGCAGTTCCCAGACATCGTAGCCGCGATAGGGGACGCTTATTGGTTCAACCCATGTGCTGCTATGCGATGCCAGGTCTTCGGCGGTCAGCAGGCCGCCGGTCTGCTGCGCAAAACGCACGATAGCCTGGGCAATTTCGCCCTGGTAGAAATCCTGTACCCCATGCTCGGCAATGCGCCGCAGGCTGCGGGCATGACCGGGGCTGGCGAATAGCTGGCCGGGCGTCGGGGAAAAACCCGTGGGTGCAAAGGTTGAGAGAAAGCCCTGATACATCGGGTCAGTCAGGTGGCGTGCCACTTCGAGCGCAGATGCCCACAAACGGGCAATTGTCACCGATAGCGGGTAGCCCTGCTCGGCATAGGTGATAGCGGGAGCAACCAGTTGCGCAAAAGGCATCCTGCCAAAGCGGGCGTGCAGGTCTTGCCAGGCCGCCGGTGCACCGGGCACCGTCACCGAGAGCCAGCCGGTTTCCGGGATACGGTGATAGCCAGCCTGCTGCACCCGCTCTATGGTCAGCACGGACGGCGCACGGCCCGACCCGTTCAGACCATGCAATTGCTCGCCATCCCAGACAAGCGCAAACGCATCGCTGCCGATGCCATTCGAGGTGGGTTCCAGGATGGTGAGTGCTATCGCGGTGGCGATGGCAGCATCTCCTGCCGAGCCACCCGCGTGCAGCATAGCAAGCCCTGCCTGCGCAGCCAGCGGGTGACTGGTGGCGACGACGCCATTCGTCGCAAACAGCGGCAAGCGGCGGGAGGTATAGGGAAAGGTGGACAGGTTCATTCATTCTTCCTTTCTTGCTCAAAAGACTGTGAACGGCAGACCGTGGACGGCAGACCGCGGACGGCAGACCGCAAACCATATGATACCAATAGTTTCCGTTTTACCACGGAGACACAGAAATACGGAGAACTGGCATCTGCATTCATCTGTGGTGGGAGTGATTATCCGTATCATACCAGGTTCGGATGAAGAATTAAAAAAACTGCCCGAATCTTTGCCCGGATGTCCGGACTTTGCGCCCTTTGCGTCTTTGCGGTTCGTTGAACTCATTACCCGAATGAGGTATCAGGTTATGATACGCTGGCAAAGCATGGTACACTGAATCACGGTAACATAATAGAGTTGCCTTGTATGCTGCCTGATACCTGAAGGAGGTGATGCACGCTCCCGGTCTACCGCCTATCTTCCCCAATTCTTTGAACGTCCTACGCCAACACCGCCGCCCAATTTTGCGTTATTACAAAATAGATGTAAAATAACAGTGTTAATAGGCAAATATTCGGTTTCTGGTTTCTCCAGATGATAATGTATTGCTTACTAACGCGAAAGGAGAAGGTTTTATGCGACGAATGGTATTGCTCTTTCTGGTGATTGCCATGCCTTTGCTGGCACTCACCAGGATGCCCGAAGCCCACGCTCAGGGACAACGTTGTTTCCCGGAAACAAACTATTGTATCGAAGGGCCTATCCGTACCTATTGGGAACAGAATGGTGGCTTATCCGTTTTTGGCTATCCGATTACTGAGCAACGAGTCGAAACAGTAGAAGGTTGGACTGGTCCCGTGCAGTGGTTTGAGCGGGACCGGCTGGAAGACCACGGCGATCAGGGGGTGATGGCTGGCCGGCTGGGGGCGAAAATCCTTGAATTGGAAAATCAACCCTGGCATACCTTTCCGCAGGTGAACAGTGCGCCGGCAGGGTGCTCTTTCTTTCCAGAGACAGGGCATAGTTTGTGTGAGCCATTCAACGTGTACTGGCAGAACAATGGGGGAGTGGAACGGTTTGGCTACCCGATAACAGAGCCATTTCAGACCACTATAGATGGCTGGACGGGTACAGTTCAATACTTTGAGCGACGCCGAATGGAACATCATCCGGAGAACCGCGGCACGCAGTATGAAATACTGCTTGGCTTGCTCGGCAAGGAAGTGCTGCACTTTGGCGAGGCAGGAGCGGGAGCATCCTGTGACTCTTCGGTTCTTCCCGAACTTGAAAGTGCGTATAGCCGCGTGCAGTTTGCTGAACAGATGGGCTGTCCGAGTGAGGTGTACCGCGATGTACCGGCCGCTATCCAGAATATGGAGCATGGCGTCATGCTCTGGGTGTACTATAATGAGAGTGACCAGGATATCTACGCTATCTGGTCCTATGGACGCTACCAGGCATACCCGGACACATGGACGGAAGATATGCCAGACAGACCTGACGTTAGCCCACCATCAGGGTTGTTTGCGCCAATCCGAGGCTTTGGCAAAGTCTGGACAGACCATCCAACCGTGCGCTCTGAGCTTGGGTGGGCCGTCGATGAACACGAGCGGGAAGAAATGGCAACGGTGCAGATGTTTGATTCGGGTGGCAGAATGGTCTGGTTGAAAGGCTCCGACACAGTCTATGTCCTTGGGCCAGAGGAGTGGACCTCCCAGATTCTTCCACGGCAGGAACCGTAACCGGGGCATATTCGGGAGATTTGTAACGGAAACGTATCAGAGGCTAGATTTCAGGTAAGGCATGGTTCAAACCCATTTGACGATGTGCTACAGGGAAACAGCGAGAGCGTACAAGGCTTTATGTTACCAGTGTACTCGATGTCCTGGCCCTGCGATGCAAGCAGACACACGGCAATGCCGTGTGTCTGCTTGCACGGGTTTTTTTCCACACCGTCAAGCAAGACATGATAGTGGCTCTTTGAACTTTGCATGAGAACACAAAGGGGATCATGGATAATGAAAGATCTGTTTCTTGGCATTGATATTGGCTCAACTACGGTCAAGGTCGTTGTTGCAGACCGCACACGACGTATCCTGTACCATCGCTATCTTCGCTCCAAAGGGCAACCCCGCCAGACCTTGCTGAATGTTGCAGAAGAACTGCACCAGAAGTTTGATATGTCGCGGGTTGCAGGCGTGGGGATGACAGGTTCCGGTGGAGAACCTATTGCAAAACTTATCGGTGGTCATCACGTCAACGAGTTGATTGCCCAGACGCGTGCAGTTGGCGAGTATCATCGCGAAGCACGGACGGTCATTGAGATTGGCGGTCAGGATAGCAAATTTCTCTCAACCGAATGGGATGAAAAAAGCGGCAAGATGATGCTGGTTGACTTTTCTATGAATACGCTGTGCGCGGCTGGCACGGGTTCGTTCCTCGATCAGCAGGCAGAACGATTGGGTATTTCGATTGAAAAGGAGTTTGGTGCGCTTGCGCTGGAGTCAATGAACGCTGCGCGTATTGCGGGTCGCTGTACAGTTTTTGCCAAGTCTGACATGATCCATCTGCAGCAAAAGGGAACCCCCCTGCCCGACATTCTGGCAGGTCTTTGTCTGGCCCTGGCTCGCAATTTCAAGAGTGTTATCGGCAAAGGCAAGTCATTCATCCCGCCTGTTCTCTTCCAGGGGGGCGTTGCCTACAATCAAGGCGTGGCACGTGCGTTTGAGACGGTGCTTGGACTGGAAGCAGACGAGCTTATCATTCCTGAAAACCATACGTTGATGGCAGCTATCGGCACAGCATTTGTGGCAATGGACCAGGAAGTCGAAGCCGGTCTGCCAGAGTTTCAAGGATTTCAGCCACTCAAGCAAGCACTCGAAGCCAGCAAACACGATGCGAAAAGCATGCCCCCGCTGGGGACGCTTGGCTTTCCACTTCCGAACTATCAATCCACCCCGATGTCGCTGAATGGCAAGGTGGGGCTGCCGGTCTATCTGGGTATTGACGTTGGCTCTATCAGCACCAATGTGGTGTTGATTGATGAGCATGCAAATATCATTGCCCGCCGCTATCTGCAAACATCGGGCCGCCCACTGGAAGCGGTGCGCAATGCGTTGCACGACATACACCAGGAACTCGGCGACCGCGTTGAGGTCCAGGGGGTCGGAACGACCGGCTCCGGACGACATCTGACTGCGGACTTTGTGGGTGGCGATGTGATACGCAATGAAATCACCGCGCAGGCACGGGCCGCAACCGCAATTGACCCGGAGGTAGATACTATCTTTGAGATTGGCGGGCAGGATAGCAAGTTTATCAGCCTGCACCACGGCGCGGTCGTAGACTTTGCGATGAATAGTGCATGCGCGGCTGGCACCGGTTCGTTTCTGGAAGAGCAGGCCGACCGCCTCAAAATCAATATCAAGCAAGATTTCAGTGATATGGCACTCTCTTCTTCCTGCCCCACCTGTCTGGGTGAACGGTGTACCGTCTTCATGGAGTCAGACATTATTCACCACCAGCAGCAGGGAGCCGAAGTGGAGCAATTGACGGCAGGGCTGGCGTATGCGATTGCGCAGAACTATCTCAACCGCGTGGTTGATGGACGCACGATTGGCAAAAACATCTTCTTCCAGGGTGGGGTAGCGTGGAACAAGAGCGTGGTCGCAGCATTTGAGTCGCTGCTGAAACGCCCGATTACTGTGCCGCCACACCACGACGTCACCGGGGCCATCGGCGCAGCTATTCTGGCGATGGAGGTGATGGAAGACCAGTGGCAAAGTGGCATGCACGTGCAGACGAAGTTCAATGGGTTCAACCTCGGCGACCGAAAATATGAGAGCACGGTGTTTGAATGTCGCGCCTGCCCCAACCTGTGTGAAATCAGCAAAGTGGTGATTGGTGATGAGCCACCTATCTTCTATGGCGCACGCTGTGATAAGTTTGAAGAAGCCGGGCGGCAGAGCGGCTCGCGCACTATGTCCACCATCCCCGACCTGTTTGCCGAACGTGCGCAACTGCTCATCGGCGACTATACACCGCCAGACATTTCGCGCAACGGTTGCAAGCGGGTTGGTGTTTCGCGAGCGATGACGTTCCACGACATGTTCCCCTACTGGCGAACATTCTTCAAGACGCTGGGGTTTGAGATTGTCCTTTCTGAGTCCACCAATCCAAAGATTGTGCGCCAATCGCTTGATCATGCCGCGGTTGAAGCATGTTTCCCCGCCAAACTGGTTTACGGGCATGTGGTTGACTTGATAGAGAAGGGGGTTGATTATATTTTCCTGCCGGGCGTGGTGAGCCGCGAGAATGTGTCGCCCAACCAGACAGAAAACAACTACTGCCCCTACATCCCGGCCACCTCCTATCTGGTGACGGCGCATATTGATCTCGCGGAACACGGCATCAAGCCTATCCAGTTCCCGCTGCAAATGCGCTGGGAGAAAACCAGAAAGCGCGACTTGCACGAACTGGGCAAGCAACTGGGTATACCTGTCAAGCGTATTGAGGAAGCAGACGCAGCGGCTTCGCTGGAACAGCGATCCTTCTACCGCGAGATACGCAGGCGCGGCGAGGAGGTGCTGGCTATGCTGGATGAGGAACATCCCGCTGCGGTCATTGTCGGGCGGCCCTACAATGCGGCCGACCTGGGGGTCTCGCAGGATTTACCATATAAGCTGCGCAAGCTCGGTATTATGGCGGTTCCGATGGATTTCCTGCCCGTGGATACGGTAGATATTTCCAACCGCTATGAGGATATGTTCTGGCGCAGCGGTCAGGATATTCTGGCAGCCGCGCACATCATTCGCGACAACCCCTATTTGAATGCGGTGTATGTGACGAACTTTAGTTGTGGGCCAGATTCGTTCATTATGAGCTTCTTCCGCCGCATTATGGGCAGCAAGCCCTATCTGGAACTGGAGATGGATGAACACACCGCCGATGCCGGTATTATTACGCGCTGTGAGGCATTTTTCGATAGCTTGAAGATGGGGAAAGGAGCCATTGTATGACCCTCAGACCAGATGTTATCACGGAAACCACTATTCTGCCGGAAAAAACCAACGGCAAGCGGACACGCCAGGCGTATATTCCCTATATGTGCGACCACGGCTATACGCTGGCGGCAGCGATGCGGGCATTCAATTTGCCCGCCGAGGTGTTGCCGCCAACCACGACCAATGAGCGGGAAATCGGGTTGCACTATTGCCGCGGCAGTGAGTGTTTGCCCTGTATCACAACGACGGGCGATATTATGAATGTTGCGCTGCAGGAAGAGTTCAATCCAAAGGAAGCGGCTATTTTTATGCCGACCACGGCTGGCTCCTGCCGCTTTGGTTGCTACAATGTGTTGCAGAAGGAGATTATGGAGGAGAATGGGATGGGCGAGGTGGAGTTTCTTTCGCCCTCTGCCTCCAATTCGTATGAAGGGTTTGGCGAAAAACCCAACCGACTGCGGCTGCTTATCTGGCAGGGGGCTGTGGCTGGCGACATTCTGCACAAGTTGCTGCACGGCTATCGTCCCTACGAGGTCAACAAAGGCGAGACCGACCGCATCTACAACCAGAGTCTTGACCGCGTGGTGGCAGCTATCGAAGCTGGCGGTGGCAAGGAACTGGTCAACACGATGCACTGGATTGCCCGTCAGTTTGAGCGATTGCCCATTGATTTCAGCAATCCACGCCCGCTTATCGGCATTGTGGGTGAGATTTATCTGCGCTTCAACAAGCACGTCAATCTCGACCTGCCGCGCCAGGTGGAGCAGACCGGCGGTGAGGTGCAGATTGCCGGCATCACCGAATGGCTCTACTACACCAACTGGACCTACATCCGCGATGCGAAGTTGTTTGGTGATGTGAAGCGGCTTATCAAGATGCAGCTTACCGACACCTATCAACGCCATCTGGAGCACAACATTCTCAAGCCGGTGGAGCATCTGCTGCGGCAACCACACGATGCGCATGTGTCCGAGTTGATGGAAAACCTCGCGCCCTACTACCATTCAGACCTGCATTCGGAGGCTATTCTCAGCATGGGTTCAGCCATAGACTTTGGCAAGCGTGGGTATAGCGGCATTCTGAATGTGATGCCCTTCTCCTGCATGCCCGGCACGATTACGGCCGGCATCGCGCCGCGTATGCGGACCGACATGGATAATATCCCCTGGCTGGACATCTCCTACGATGCGCAGGAGGGCACGAATATCAAGACACGGCTTGAGGCGTTTATGTATCAGGCCAATCAGTTCCACCTGCGCAAGTCGCGCAAGCAGGCGGCGTAGGAGCGGGGGAGCATAGGAACGGGGGAGCGTTGGAACGGGGGAGCGTTGGAATGGGGGAGCGTTGGAACGGGGGAGCGTTGGAACGTTGGGATGTTGGAACGTTGGGATGTTGAAACGGTGGAACGGGGGAGCGTTGGAGCGTTGAATTTGGTAGGGGTTGCCTTCGGCAAACCCCATGCGCATTAAGCTAACGCTTATTTCCCATTGGGGCGAAGCCCCAAGCCCCTTT
>CAYFVX010000147.1:0-8198 GCA_964346425.1 uncultured Chloroflexaceae bacterium
ACCAGTCGGGGACACCCGCATCCGCAGAGTCGGCAGGAGATGTTTCTTCGCCGCCACCCACATCCGACAACCAGTCGGGGACACCCGCATCCGCAGAGTCGGCAGGAGATGTTTCTTCGCCGCCACCCACATCCGACAACCAGTCGGGCATACCGGTATCTGCCGATTCAGGAGATGGTTGCTTCTCTTCTGACAACCAATCCGGCAAACCGCCCCCTGCTGAAGCAGCAGGCAACGCACCAGTCGAAGAAGACTCGGAGGAATCATCCCCATCAGAAAGATCGAAATGGAAAGGTTCTACGCCAAACCCTTCCGGATCTTTGTCGGGATGAACCACCTCAGAAGAGTCAGGAACATCCGGAATATCGGTCGGCAAACGACCAGTAATTTGCTCTATATCGCGGTTCAGTTGTTCAGGAGAAACTTCGTCCGGCAACCAATCCGTAATAATCTTTTCTTCTTCCTCTGGAAGCATACCCGGATCAGGCTCGGTTGGTGCGCCACTTTCTTCCAAAGAATCAGCTTGCTCATCAACACCCAGGCTACGCAACCAATCGGTAGCCCCAACCCCTGAGCGTTGGATGGTTACACGCTGGGGTTCAGCAGGTTCTTCAGCACGAATATCAACCTCGCTTTGCAAATCACGAAGCCAATCCGGCACACTCGTCCCTGATTCCTCCTCGTCTGGAGAAGCGGCATCTGGTTCAGACAACCAGTCTGGCATAGACGACTCGGTATCAAGATTTGTTGTTTCCGTGTCATGCATCCATTCAGGCAAAGATTCAGTTTCCACTTCTGCAACAGAGGGAGTGGAAGCCTGAGTTTCGCGTGAACGTGGACGCGCCGGCAAAGGTGCATTTTGCAACCAGGGTGGAAGATGTTCCATAACAGGGGACTTTTAACTATCAAGGTATGGCTGGTCAAACCCCAGCAATACACGCATACTGGCTACAAGGGTTCCGACAGCTACTCCGATCAACAGCCCACGAGCACCAGCCAGGGCCACATACTGACTGAACCATTGAAGGGCTGCAGCGACACCTGGCTGTTCTGCCACCGGGGGAAATTGGACAATCAGCACAACCCCGGCAACAACAACGATAACAATAACCTCAGCAGTTCTTCTTTGCAGCGCACGGATAATAGTGCTCATGCTAAAAAAAGCCAGCAAAGCCAGCAAACTGCTCGTCAATGGCTCGTAGACGGCGTGAAAAAAGCGTCGCACTGGTTGTTCGGCCAGATTTGGCTGCAGCAAAGAACCATCGGCACCGGGCGGAATACGAAAAACACCCAGCACAATGACAGCCAGCATTGACACCAGCAACACAACGCTGTATCCCCATTCAGGCTGGCGGTGAAGCAATCGTTTGAAATGCGAACCAGCAACACTCAACAAACCAACCACCAGGGACAGAGCAACGAGCACGGCAGCCCATTGAACAAGGCCAAAAGCCAGAGGAGCAATAATCCCACCAGCTCCAACGGCATCAATAAAAACAATGAATCCTACCACACCAGCGACCAGAGTTGCGATCAATCGTTTCCAGTCTCGCAAAAGTGTCGCAGATGGTGGCATAACTCATACTCCTGTAACAAAAAACCAATCAATACGCTAGACGTTCATCAAATCAAACAATGATGGCAGACCAAGTAATGGATGAAGCAACCCATTGTAAATCAATCCACCAACGATAAGGAGAATGATAATCGTTCGTAAGATATCCTGCGTCATCAAACGTGCTTTTGGTTCGGCCGCATCGGACAGGTACGCTTCGGCTGCAAACACCTCTTCTCCAATCAGCGTGGAGGGAGTATTCAGCATCATGAGGGGTAACGCGTTCATAGAAGTAGCTCCCATAACCTGCGGTATGTCCCGTCTGGCACCTTCTTCTCCAAAAAGGAGAAACTCGTGACTAAAACTCCCTAACAACTGGCTGGCCTCCAGAGGTTGACGCCCATAGAGTGTCATAACACCGGTAGCATAAGCGGTGGGGTTTTGATGAGCCAGTAATTGAATGGTTGAAGGATTATAGTCATGCGCACGGCCGGCTCGTTGATATGCCTGCCGCAGGATACCGCGGAGAGCCAGATAGGAAACAGCATCCCCGCTACTCACCAGCACTGGCGCACCTTTCAACGCTGCTTCATTCACCACCCGTTCGGCAGCAAGCAACCCGCCAACGGTTTCGGCCATACTCACCCGATCAGATATCGAACCTGCTCCAGGAGAAATATGGATTGCCTGCCCCGTTTCGGCCCCTCGTCCGAGTGCAGAGCGCAATGTTTCAAAAACCTTCAATGGGCGACAGGGCGGAATGCGGCCTGCCATTGCACGGGCATGATAGAGCCAGACAAATGCAACAACGACCAGTGCGATAAGAAGAACCGTAAGTGTTACGTCAGTTAAAAGCATTTCTGATGTTTGCAAAACTTACAAAACAGATAGAGACATGATTAAATAATAACACACGCAAACTCTCTATGCAACTGTTCCAGGCGGTATCTTTCAAACATTTTGTATCAAGAATATTTTTAATGCCTTCCGTCCTCAGACTTGTTACTTTTTAAACATAGTCACCCTGAACACGGTGAAGAATCTTTCCCCGGTCGCAACCCATCCTGGTGTTCAAAGTGACTATGTGCGGTCGTATGAATAACAGTCGTCAGGACTAATAAAGGAACATTGGCTTTCCTAGCAGATGGGAAACTTTTGGTTTATAGTTCTCTGCATCATACAGTTCACCCACATCCACTCGCTTGGTTCCGCGAATACACGAGTCCACCGGAACCGTCGTATACAAACCATTTTGCAATGCCATCATCAAACCAACATGACCCTTTTCGATTTGCTGAACGGCCATGTTGCCAAAAGAGGTTGACACCATGCGATCAAGCGAGTCGGGCGCACCAGCCCGCATCAGGTAGGCAAGTTGCTGGTTGACAATATCCACACCGGTCAATCGTTTGAGTGCTTCGCCCACCGTCTGACCAATGCCACCCAGCTTCTTGTGCCCATATGCGTCTTCCTGCCCATACTCTATAACCTGACCACCAATCATACTGGCACCTTCGGAAACCGCGACCACCGCATAATTACTCGGATTGCGTTCACGATCTTCAACGATCATCTGCGCCAATTTCTCGATATCAAAAGGCACTTCACTAATCACCGCACGGTCCACATCCGCAAGATAGGCCGAGATGAGTGCAGTTTCACCACTATTTCGCCCAAATAGCTCAACCACAGCAATACGTTCATGGCTACCGGTGGGGGTTCGCAGCGAGTGAATAAAATCCACACTGCGGGTTACTGCGGTGCTAAAACCGATACAGTAATCTGTTCCATAAACATCATTATCCATCGTCTTGGGAATAGCAACCACCCGGAAGCCTTCCGAATGCAAGCGAGCCGCATAGGAAAGGGTATCGTCACCACCGATAGGCACCAGCGTATCAATTTTCAGATGATCCAACACCTTGAGAATATGGTCGGTGCAATCTATCGTCTTCTGACCTTCTTCAAAGATATACTTATCCTTGAGAAAAGCGGGGATGTCTTGTGCGCGCACCTTCTGCGGATTGGTGCGCGAGGTATGCAGATGTGTTCCACCATAGCGATCAATGGTCCGTACATTGGCCCGTGTCAGATGATCAATCCACTCCTTCTGGGATTCTCGATCATTATCCGGGTTAAAGTTGAGCAAACCACCCCAGCCACGCCGAACACCAATAACATCCCAGCCATTCTCTTCGGCTCGATTGACCACTGCTTTGATGCACGGATTGAGGCCCGGTACGTCGCCACCACCCGTCAAGATACCTACTCGCATAGAGTACAACCTCCTTGTTCCTTGTTTTGTTACTCCAACCAGGGTATCACACTTCCTTTGTTGATACCTGCGTCCCATTTTATCACACATCGCGGTGAATCATGCGAACGCGCTCCTTAAATTCCATGGCTTTCGCAAAGTCTTACGTTAAGTGGGGAGCGCGAGGGGCGTTGCCCCTCGCAACCCTTTTTCGTATGGTTTTGGCGCGGCTTCGCCGCGCCAAAACCATACGAAATCTCTGCGGCAGACGCCGCACACGATGTAGCAAGGCTTTCGCAAAGTCTTATGTCGTATGACATAAGACTTTGCGAAAGCCTTGCCTTAAATTCCGGGTGCAGCAGATGTTTTCCGCTCACGCGGCAAGAGTGCGGGGGATGTCGTGTTTTTGCGGCGAAGTCGCAAAAACACGACATCCCCCACACCAATCGGGTTGCCAGGAAACAGCGTTGCCTCACGCTCTCTATGGGTGACGCCCATTACGGCTGCCCTCTATGACTCAGCAAGCAGATTCCGCAACTCTTCCCATGCCCCTTCATCCATCAAAACCTGGGTATAACGTTCCCAGGCATGTCCCTGGATAAACGGGTGAACAAACAGAGCCGCCTGCGTACTCAGAAAATCAATCGGCTTGAGTATACCGAGCATGATGGTCACCGGCTGGCGCAAACCAGCCTGTGTGATAGAGCGGGCGAGGTTCTGGATCGTTTCAGCGTGCTGCTCGCTTGTTGTTTGCATCTCGTTTCGTCTCTTCTGCTGCCTGCTTGAGTGTTTGCAAAAATTCTGCTGCCAGTTTCTCAAAACGGTCCCGCTGCGTCGCATCGAGAAATTTCATCACCGGTCCGGGCAAAACCAGCCGGTCCACCCGCTTCAACCGATAACGCCCATCCTGCAGCGGAAACAACATACAGCTATTGGTACCTTTGAGGGGCGGAACATTGAGCTGAAAGCTGGTCGTCCGTTCCAATGGAGCAAACGTTGTCACTTCCATCACTGCCTGCGCTACTTTGCCGCGCAACCGAAACTGGTAGCCCTGACGTGGTTGACCGGGCGTCAACAGATCAATCGCCAGATTTCTGGTGGAAGGCATCCAGCGCGGCCAACCCCGAACATCATCAAGCACAGCCCACACATGTTCCGGCGGTACAGCAATCGTTGTGGCTGCACTGATTTCATAAATAGACACCGCTCAACTTGCTCCTTCCGTCTGCTCCCAAAAGAGCTGCATCTTTTCGCGCAACAGCCGATGCTCTGCCCATTCCAGCATCGGGTCTTCATGCAATATTTTCTGCGCTTCCAGACGGGCGGCATGCAACAACCGCGTATCCGCCAGCCGCGCAACTTTCAAGTCCGGGGTTCCACTCTGGCGTTTGCCAAAAAACTCGCCAGGCCCACGCAACTGCAAATCAATTTCTGCCAATTGAAACCCATCTTCTGTTCTTTCCATAGCCTCCAATCGCTGCGTCGTTACCTCATTTTCCAGATCACTCACCAGAATACAATAACTCTGATGCATACCGCGCCCGACACGACCGCGAAACTGATGCAATTGCGCCAAACCAAAACGCTCGGCACCATCAATCATAATCGTCGTCGCATTGGGCACATCAATCCCTACTTCCACCACCGCCGTTGCGACCAGTATATCAAACTCATGATTGCCAAACGCCCGCATCACCTGATCTTTTTCCCGCGGCAGCAACCGCCCGTGGATTAACCCGATGTTCAAATCGGGAAACACCTCATTTTGCAGCAGTGCGTGCATCTCTTCTGCCGAAGGCAAATCAACTTTTTCACTCTCTTCAACCAGCGGACAGATAACAAATGCCTGTCGCCCCTTGTCTATTTCCTTGCGCATATGCTTGAATGCTTTGTGACGCTCGGAACGACGGATCCACTTGGTCCGTATTTTCTGGCGTCCGGGCGGAAGTTCATCAAGGATGGAGGTATCCAGTTCACCATAAATCGTCAAGGTCAACGTGCGTGGTATCGGCGTCGCAGTCATCACCAGCATGTGGGGATTGAACCCTTTGAGTTTGAGCCGTTGCCGTTGCTCAACCCCAAAACGATGCTGCTCATCAATACACACCAGCCCCAACCCACAATATTGCACCCCCTCGGTTATAAGCGCGTGCGTTCCGACGACCAGATCAACATCTCCCTTCTCGATAGCTTCCAACACGCGGCGACGCTCTTTTTTTCCCAACCCACCGGTGAGTAGGGCAACCCGTACCCCTTCACCCTCCATATCTTCTTCCGGCGTCATCCCCAGAATACGCTTCATCTCCTCCAGGCGTGCCAGTTGCTCCTCATCTACCTGTTCTTTCCAGTCGCCAGCATCATCCCCTTTCTTGCCACGATCGCGCGGCACGCGCACCTTGCTCAACAGAGCGCGTAACCCACGATAATGCTGCTCGGCAAGAATTTCCGTCGGAGCCATCAGCGCACCCTGCAACCCATTGGCGATAGCCTGCAACAACGCCGCCGCAGCCACCACCGTCTTACCGCTGCCCACATCCCCCTGCAACAAACGGGCCATCGGCACCGGGTTTTGTAAGTCTGCAAAGATTTCCTCCAGCACCCGCACCTGGGCATTGGTCAACTCAAATGACAGATGGGCAAGCAAATGTTCATGCACATCCACATGCATCGTCAATGCATAGCCAAGTTCCTGCTGCCACAAAATTTTTCGCTGTACTACACCCAGCTGGATAAACAAAAACTCATCGAACCCCAGACGGAGGCGGACGCGAGCAAGCATCTCCTGGTCATCTGGGAAATGGATATGCTGCAACGCCTGTGCCAAAGGCAGCAGTCCAGTTCGCTCCAGCACAACTGGCGGCAGATACTCTTCCATCTGTGGAGTAGCCCGGTCAACCACCATCTTGATAATCTTGCGAGCATTGCGTTCATGCAGCCCTTTGGTAAGCGAATGGACTGGCACCAGGCGAGCCGTGTGGATAAGCTCATCCTCGCTGAATGGCTCCCAATCGGGGCTACTCATCTGCCGTTCGCCAAATTTTCCAACCGTCACCTTGCCACTGACCACAATCTTGCGCCCGATAGGAAACTGTTTGACCATCCAATGCGAGCCAAAAAAGACGACTTTGAGCTGACCAGTTTCGTCTTCCAGCAATACATTGATGCCAATGCTGCCCTGCCGCTTCAGTGGAAACGTTTTGACCTCACCAATTGTCCCAACCACTGTTTCAATGCTGCCAACCTGTAAGGTGGCAATTGGCTTTTGCGAACTATAATCATCGTAGCGATGGGGAAAATGATAGAGCAAATCGTTCACGGTCAGCAACCCCAGCCGCTTGAATGCCAGGGCTGTGGGGCGTGTCACCCCCGGCAACGACTTGATGGGTGTATCCAATGGCAATGGCAAAAGTTTGTGCTCTCCTTCCTTTGCGGCTGTCCCAGGCTCCTCCTGTTTTTGCTTCCGGCTTGCTTGCTTCTTCTTCGTCCCTGACTCCTGACTCCTGACCCCTGACTCCTGACCCCTGACTCCTGACCCCTGATGACTCCTGACCCCTGACTCCTGACCCCGTGACTCCTGAACCCTGGTTTCGCGGTAGACCGCTCGCAACCGCTCAAGCACCTGCCCCAACCGCTGCTCACGTTCCTCCTGCGAAAAATACGCATATCCACCAAGCAGCACAAGGATTTGCTGCACATCCGCTACCGCATGACCGGCTTGCTCTGCTTCACGTTTCCACGTATCGAGAAAAAGCTCTATTCCGCCAAGAACCGCACGGTTATCACAACCACGACGTTGTTCTTCTGCCAGCACTTTTCCTAACGTAACGAGTTGTTGTTCATACGCTTCCATTACCCACTACTTCACCTGAACAAATTTTCGCCTACCAACCTGAAGCACCACCGCGGAACCAGGGGCAAGCAGCATGCTATACCCTTCGACTTTCTCACCATCCACACGCACCCCACCACCATCAATCAATCGGCGTGCCTCACTCTTGCTGGAAGCCATTTTTGCCGCCACCATCACATCTATGACCGATGTTGGTTCAGCAAGTGTATGCGTGGGCATATCTTCTGGCAACTCACGGCGCACAAACTGGCGCACAAAAGCCTCTTCTGCCTGCTGTGCCTCTTCCGCGCTATGAAACTGGCTGATAATCTCGCGTGCCAACCGCATCTTGAGGTCACGCGGATTAGCACTACCAGCATCAAGCGACTGGCGAATATCATCCAATTCGCTCAAAGGCACATCCGTGAGTACCTCATAGTAGAGCGGCAACACATCATCGCTCATAGACATGAGCTTGCCATACATGTCCGCCGGCGGGAGCAACACATCTACGGTGTTGTCGAACGTTTTGCCCATCTTGCGACCATCGGTCCCCGGAA
>CAYFVX010000148.1:0-8113 GCA_964346425.1 uncultured Chloroflexaceae bacterium
AACACTCCAGCAAGGACACGGAAATAGTCTTGGGTTTTCTCAATGTTTCTGCTTAGACCCAATTTTCGTAACTCAGAGGATGTGCATTTTCCAAGAAAATAGGCGTTCAATAGAGTATTATTTTTATTTTCCCCTAATCCAAGCAGTGCTCTTGTTAAATCAGCACTTACCATTGTGTTTTTCAAGATATTCCATACTTTATCTTGGTTTGTGTCTTCAAAAAAAGATTCTGCAACAGCTTCCTCGACAGACTGTTTAACAATTTGGCTGATTTTTTCAATTCCAATATGTTCCATTACGTCAATATAAAAGTCACGATCTGGTTTTCCCGTTTCTTTTGGTGTAGGAACCCGCAGGACATAAACATCACGAACGCCAGGTTCTTGATGCGGCCAACGCTCTTTGTTCTGAAAATACAGAGAAGCATGCGTCTTACCACCTCCAACAGGACCGCGGCATAAGATGACCTGGGTTGGGGCTAATCCCTTTGCTTCTCTTAAAACGGTCTCAAACTCTGCTTTCAATGAATCGAGATCAGCCCAAACTGCTGTTTCTGGATTACCCGGCGGAGAAATTGCAAACGGGTTTTCACTGAGACCTATACGTTCCCACTTGATAGAAAACATCATAGAAGACTTTCTACTCTTATCCCTGGTAAATCTCGTAACATCTTGTTTGTCGCTTGAATACGTTTGTTATAATCTGACAGTCGCTTGACCGGGTCTCTGCCACCTATACGACTGTTCACAGTGCGCAACGCAGCTTTTGTCTGCGCCAACGGCCATTTGGGAAAAGTTGTAAGATACAGATGCAGGAGTAAATCCAAAGACCCCCAGACATCTACTCCTATAAAATGTTTTTCAAACCACTCAATGAGTCCATTAACCGCTTTCATATCATCGGTCAGGATAATAACTTGATTTGCCAATCGCTTTCTTACCAGATAGAGTGCTAAAGAACAAGTTGTTCGCTCACCACGATTTTTGTCAGGATTTCCTTTTGGGGAGAAATTGCGGAAGAGTACATCCTCATAATCTTGTTGACGATAGAATCTCTTTCTTGTGCTACTGACAAGTTGCAGAATTTCCTGATCATAAGGAACAATTCTTTTGCGCTGTCGTCTCAATTCCCAAAAAACCTCTGTTGATGTATTAACATGAAACGTTCTTGTAAGAAAGTTCGTAATGTGTTGATTTCCTATAAAAATATCGGATAAATATATGAACGAACAAGCATCTGGAAGAAGAATATTCATTGCAAACTCAGAAGTTTCAGGCAGGCTTGTGGATTACATATGATTCATTTTCCCGATTTGAAAAACGAACCTCATAGATAGTATCAGGTTCTTGAGAATAAGCAAGCAGTGATTGAAGTATATCTTCTATGTCTACCCAAATGCAAAACTCAGCCGCAAGAGTCAATGCAATATAGAGTAGTGCTGGATAAAGAGAAATTTTAGGAGTTGGCGTGGTTCTTAGCATAGCAAACGCCTGAGACATCATATTTCTGATATGCGCTATTTTATCAGGGAATGGAATATCTTTCCAGTAGTCCCCCACCTGATTGGATAACGCCGGACCGACACATTTAAAGAATGCATTTCTGATCCAGGAAAAAGAAAGGGTTGAGAGACTGGTTCCTGGGAATTTTGGAAGCAATTCATGTATCTGTTTTCCACCGGCTGTCAGAGTCACAGGTTTGCCTCGGTGCTTTGCAATGGTTACAAGACCTACATCTAAAAGCCAGTTTATACGGGGAGGAACAATATTTTCGGCATACCGTTGAGGGTTTTTCCATTCATAAGTAACACGGTTTCGTACAGCAAGTATCTCACGAGCAACTTTGCTTTCCTCTGTTTCTTGCCGTACCTCAAGGCGTTTCAAATAGGAATCCTGAAATTTCTTTTGCAAAAGCGAAAGAGGTTGCTCAGCAGATTCTGCGAGCATGTCGAAAACTGTAAGTAATCTATCTCCGTCCTTCACAAAAAGCCAGTAAAGATATGCATACTTTTCTGCATTGTTTAGCTGGAAAGGGTTGTTCGTTTGATTATGTTGTACAAACGGCAGGATAGTCTTTCCAAATCGGGTTACCCGACAAGCACCTGCTATTCTTCCTACCAAACCTAACGCTACAACAAAATCAGTGTATCGCTTTGCACCAGTGTTACGACGAGTATGTTTGATTTGTCCTTGCGGATTTGTATAGTGTTTCAGTTCATCTACGTGTTCTTCGCTCCATCTTCCCAGCCTATCATACAACAATGTTTCATTCAGGCTTTTCGTGCCTAAGAGACACAAGATCGCAGAAGCGTAACCTAGACGACGTACCTGGGTGTTTATTTCGGTAATGCCAACGTTGTAAGTAAGCATAAATATGACTCCTACAAAACAGACTGGGAGAAGTTGGATATGGTAATACCTGTACGAACCATCACAAATGGCAAATTGCACACCCGACGGTATCATCCTCGGCGTCCAGGGCCGCCGCCTGCAAATCAATCAGCGTGCGTCCTGGCCGCCGCCGCGTCTCATCCTCAAGCCGCTGCTGGTGCTCGCGTTTCGCCTGCTCCATCCGTTCGGGTTGCTCCAACTCTGAAAGGCTCTCGCTCTGCCGCCAGGTGTAGTGTTCGCTGCCATTCTCCGTCTCATACTTTTTGGCTTCCTCATACAGCTCTGGGTAGCGTTCTTTCAACCCTATCCATTCGCCGGTGCGCTGGAAAAAGCAGAAAAAACACCCGCTGCGCGTGCGCCATTCGTAGTAGTCAGGCAGACCCAACCCGCTCTCTTCCAGAATGTGCTCAATATCCTGGCGCACTAGCCCCGCCTCCTTGAAGGGATAGACGGCCTGGATGGTCGGTTTTACCACCCGCGAAATGTACGCCTCGCGGTCCTCGTCGGCACGAATGCCGATATATAACCAGACCTGATTGTCACCGACATAGGCTTCAAATGGCTCAATCTTGAGTTTGCGGGTACACCAGCGTGCCTGGGCTGATGGTAGCATACCGCTATACATCGTCAACCAGTGGTCAAAACCACGTTCTGGGTTCAGATAGGTGATCGGGTGCTGGAGATAGATTTCCAGTCGCTTCAGGTAGGCATAGGTCTCTTCCAGTTCTTTGTGGGTGTCACAGAAAATATATTCCAACTGCGGGATTTTATCGCGCAGATAGATGGCAAGAGCCGTGCTATCTTTGCCGCCACTCAAACTCACAATGTGTCGTCCAGGACGTTCGGCCCAGTTCATTTGGTGTTCCCCGTTCTGGTGTTCACTCATGGTCGCTCTCGCTTTCATTCTGGTACTCAAGGAGGGGACGCAATACCTCGGTCAGGACCCTGATTTTTTGTTCATCAGTATAATGATAGTGCTCTAAAACCTCATCTATTCTGGTTTGCACCTCCTGTATCGCCGGGTCGTGCTCTCCATTCCAGATAACTCGGCTATGCTCTCCCTGTGCATCGGTAAAGCTAATATGGAGGGCATGGGTGTCGGTTGGCATCATCTTCGTTGCGGTTGCTATCTTTTCCGATGTGCAGAAGCGACGCCCCAGGTCGGCAATCTGCACTTTGAAATCATCCAGGTCAGCATCGCGCCAATGGGACATTGGCTTGCGTATCACCAGTTCGCCAACGCTTTCGATCCATGCGTCTGGTGCTGATGCATGCTCCAGGCGTATTCCAAGCGTGCGCAGTTGATTGTCCGAGGTCACTTCGATAAGCGGACGGATTCTTCGGCGCAGTTCCTCGTACAACAATTGTCGTTCTTGTGCCGGGGATTGTGCGGCAAATGCTTTGTGCATAGCCATTGCAGCTTTTTGTATGAGATCACTGTAGGCACGTTGGAGTTCCTGTATTCCTGTACGTAGTTCGGCAAAGAAGGATGCAATCTGATCCGAATCGCCTTCAATGAGTTCATCTCCTGTAAACGGTTCAAATCCACAAGCCCGTGCAAGCGTTTCAAAAAGAACAATATCGGGTTCCTGCGCTCCAAGCAATGCTGTGCGTATCGCCCTTGCCTGCGCACTGACATTCTTTGTCTGCTGGCTATATTCTGGCAGTTTTTTGACAAACCGTAACAGCGGGTTTACTGCATCGAGCAAGGCTGGTTGTATGTCTCTAGTCAGCGCATCGGGAGCAAGCACATTGGCAAGATGTTCATAGATTTTCATTCTTGCCCCAACCGTTTGAAACTGACGAAGCGAAAAGTATTCAGGATGACGTACCAATCGCTCAAACACAGCAATATCCGGGATCGTTACATAGCTGCCGTGCTCATACAGGGCAATCTCGCCTGCATGGGCAAGATACATCGCCATAAACAGCACTGGCACCAGACCCGCTTTGACTCCATATGGTCGTGCTTCCATCTCTGCAAACAGATGGGTGATCGGTTGTTTCTTCTGTTGTGTCCCCGCAATAAATTCCTGCATAGCATTCCAGACAGGAATGAGGTTCAACGTTTTGTCCGCTTGCTCATCGGGAGCAGCAAACCCCCATGTCCCATCAGGTTGCTGGCGATGGATGCCACTGGCTTTCAATACACTTTCATAGATGGCTTTCTCAGGTGGATAGCCTGCCAGAGCCAGGTCTTCAATATGTCCATTGAAAAGCATGGCTTCAATCAGGTTGCGTCGCGCTTTTGCGCTTGCCGAGGGCAGATGGCGGCGGACAATCAGTTCATTCTTGATACGGGGTGTGCTGGAATAGACGGTATCACAGACTTCGCTCAATACGTCGTCGAGCTGGCGCATAGATTGCAACGGTCTGTGGT
This sequence comes from uncultured Chloroflexaceae bacterium, assembly GCA_964346425.1. GTDB lineage: Bacteria > Chloroflexota > Chloroflexia > Chloroflexales > Chloroflexaceae > JAAUSY01. The sequence goes on from CAYFVX010000148.1 coordinate 4,771, forward strand.
TGCCACACCACCACCATGCGCTGGAGCGGGGATGATAGGCGTGGTTCACCGCTTCATCAAGAGCCTGTTGCGCTTCTACAAGACGGCTCGAAATCTCACGATGCGCCACGCGGTCATTTTCTAGCTCTGGTTGCGTGTGGATTATCTGTTGCAAGGCGGCTACTTCTAGCAGTAGCTCATTGATATGCTGGATACGATTGGGAATGACGACGATGCGCTGGTCTTCCTGTGTACGTTCAGCACTGGCAGCCCATTGTTGAGCTTCTTGCAGAGCCTCATCATCGGTTGGCACAACATAGAGTATCTCGCCATCCGCTTTGTCGGAGATATTCACGGTTGCAGACAGGTCTTCCACAGAAACATAGCGTACTGCGAAGTGGCGCACTGCGCCGGTGTGATAGCTATGCTGACGCGCAACTATCGGCAATTTTCGGTTTGTCTGTTGCAGGAGTCTGGCAACATCGGTGCGATCACTCATACGACGCAGGGTATCCTGGAGCAACCCATCCAGGTCCAGGTCGCTACCCTCCCAGATGATGTAACTATCTCTATAGCGACGGTAGGTGATATGCCTGTGTTGCTCTAACGTGCTGATGGTAGCCAGAACAGTCTGGTCGTCTGGGTTATCCTGCAATGCAAACGCGATCAGTTGCTCGCTGGCACGCACGTTGTGATGATGACCAAACGCATTCAACGTACCTATCGTGGTGAGCACCTGTCGTTCATGCTGGTCCGATTCGTGCAGGCGAGCCAGAGCCTCGATCAGTTCTGCCCACCGATGCCCATGAACGTGGCTATATAAGCCCGTCCCCATTGTACTCTCTATATAGGCAAACAGATGGGGCAAGCGGTAGATTGTGTCGTGCGCCCCATTGCTCTGCGAAGAGCGCAGCACATCTTGAAAACTCCAGGGTTCCTCTCCTGTCAGGAAGGAGAAGAGCGAACGCTCATTCTGTGCAAGGTGGCGAAACAGCAGCGGCAACATTACCAGGACGATGGGATGAAGCCGCCATGTCTGCGCAAGCAATCTGTGCCATTCCTCATGCGTAATGCCGGTGGGGCGCAGTCCAAGCTCTTCTGTCAGTGGAGCCATACGCTCAACCCATGCCATTCGTTCCGATGCCTGCAAATCGGTACCAGGAGGACAGAGCGCGTTGCCAACCATGCGCATCATCTGGCTATCTGGTTCTTGAAAGGGCAAATCAACAAATCGCCCCTGGATTTTCTTCCATTCGGTACGCTGCACGGCTCCGGCGGTGGTGGCATAGCGGTCAAACGCCTGATGCAGAATAGTCAACATCAGCAGCGGTGTCTGCGCACTCCGCGATGCCCTCTCTGCCAGCGATTGCAGCACAAATAAATCGCGCTCTTCATTGTGTCGGTACAGATAGTTGAGATATTGCCCAAGCTCATCAATGATGAGCAGCATGCCATCATAGCAATGCTGCGCGATTATCCATGCATTTGCCTGCTCAAAGAGGGTGGCTACCTGTTCTGGATCAGTATCGCCCTGCTCAATTGCGGCAGCAATGGCGGGCAGGATGCGCTGTTCCTCACTCGTATCATTGTGCGGGAGCGCAAGCAGTCGGTTGTGCAAAGTCGCCAGCAGAGATGTGCGCAGGGAGCTATTGTTGCCACTCACAATGACGGGAAACAACCGCGGGGCATCGGAGAGCGAGCGATTGCGCTTCAATCTCTGCTGTCGAAAGTGACGCGAGTATCTGCTTTCGTCCTGCTGGTTCACTGCTCAGATAGTGCGCCAGGAAAAGCCCGAAGGACGATTTTCCCGTGCCATACACCCCCACCAGCGAAAACGCCCGCGTGGTGGATTCCTGTTGCACGCCTGCGAGAATGCGTTCCAGCGTTTGCAGCACCAGCGGTGTTATCTGATAGTCGGCAAGCGAACGATCAATGGTATCGAAATCGCGTGCAATATGCACGGACCTGGTATAGCGTGCAACGACTGGCAGTGGTCCATCCTGAACGTTCATGTCGCTACCTCTGCATTTTCTTGAAATAGTTGAGCAAGCAGGTCCGCTCCCTGCTCCTGGTTGATCTCCTCACGCCAAGACACCTGACGAATACCAGCCTGCTCACTGTAGTATGCCTTGCTATCCGTTACGTCTTCAATGCGATAGAGACGGTCTAGCAACCCATCTTCATCCAGACAAAAGAGCCGCCCAGGGGAACGAGGAGCATAGGCAAGCTCGCGGAAGGAGATAGTTTGCTGCTGCTTTTCCAGGAGCATGTGCAGGATAGCATAGGCAACCAGATGATCGGGCAGGGTTGGCTGCGGTCCTTTGCGCAGGCGATAGATGCGATGACCCGGTATCGTCTGCATCAAGCCGAGTTCGGTCAGCGGGCAGAGCAGAATATCCTCAAGAGCCATGTCAAGCTGTTCCTGGGCTGGTGGAATGTAGCAGCGCACCATGCAATCAAGGTCACGCTCGATGGTGGTGGTTGAAGGAGGACGCCAGGAGTGTTCCATCGCAAGCGATTGGATCTGGGCAGCGAGCTGCGCGATGGTAAATTCACCTCCACGCAGCAGGTTGAAGGTGTAGAACCAGCTTACCGCAGCTTCAGGACGAGAGGCGATAGTCCAGTGCAGCAACCACCAGCTTGCGGGTGTCACCAGGAAGGGGTCCCATCCATCGTCCGCCAGCAATTGCTTTCCGAGTGGGGTTGCTTCATAAGATCCGTCCGCTTGTCTGGTAAAGACATTGCAGACGCGCCCCCAGTAGCGGATGGAATGAACCATATTTTTGCCCACCCCAAGTTTCACGTAAGCGTCCTTGCGCGAAAAGAGGTCGGGGGAGTGCTGAAGGGTGTCATACCCTTTTTTCAGCCAATTGCTGCGCAGCACGAAGGTTTCGTGCCCGCTGAAGGTGGGTGTCAATGTTTCGGGAAACAGGGGATTAGTCATAACAATGGTATCTGCTCTTACTTGCCGAGCGGGTTTCTTTCATCAATCAAGCCAATGCACGCTCTTTCTGGAAGGAGCATACAATGTCCATAGCATGCCATAGTACCAAACGCAAAGGGTAGCATTATTGGGGCAATGTTGCAAATGAACGACATGGAATTCTACCCCTTGCTATGCCGAATATTTGTTTGTATTGTAACACACTATTCTTCCCAATAATCTTTACTTTTCATTATACGGGCATCCAAAGATAATTCTTGACAACCTGCTCATTCGTAACAACAAACGCGAGGAGCCAATCGAATCTGTGACCATAGAGACAGGTAGGGGGAGAGAAAATGGGAAATTGCGGGGGGGGGTATTGTCCATATGCGTCAACCTAAGAGTTATAAGTCTTTCCAAAGCCTTTTTCGTCATACT
>CAYFVX010000149.1:0-8064 GCA_964346425.1 uncultured Chloroflexaceae bacterium
GGGGATGTTGCTTCGCTACTTGCGACTACCTTTACGGATAAGGCCGCACGCGAAATGCGCGACCGTGTGCGGGCAACGGTGGAAAAACAGGCACGCACCGCTCCATTGAGCGAGCGTATGGTCTGGGAAGAGCGGCGTGCTTCTGTGGAATCGGCACGTATCGGTACCATCCATAGTTTCTGCGCGATGTTGCTGCGCGATCATCCGGCAGAAACCAATCTCGATCCCTGCTTCACCACGCTTGATGAAGTGGAGTCGCTTTTGTTGCTGACGGAATGTGTGGATGATATCCTGAGTGCAAGTTTGCAAGAGCAATTTACCCTCTTTACCGAGTTTAGCCCGGAAGAATTGCATACGATGCTGCTTGAGATGGTGCGGGGTGGGAGTAGTGTGCGCGATGCGCTGGCGGCGTTGCCGGCTTCAGGAGATGCATTGCAGACAATGTGGCACAGTCGTCTGGTGCAGGTTCAGGCGATGGTGGTGGAAGATATGGTCAATACTGCTGCCTGGCGACATGCTGCCACCACGCTGGCATCGCTGGCAGTCAATGCGCCAACCCAGGACCGTATCGGTGAGCAGGTAAGCAATCTGGGAAACTGGCTCTCCACGACGCAGTTTACCAGCGATGGCGAAACGTGGCAGATGCCAGATTTTACGCCCCTTCAGTTACTTGATTTGCGGGGGGGAAGCAAGAAGAACTGGGGAAGCGCAGAGAACCTGACACAAGCGAAAGATGCGCTCCGCATGGTGCGCGATACCTACAGAGCGTATGCGACGCTCCTGACGCTGGTGCCTGACGATGAACTGGAAGCCCGTGCAGCCCAGGCCGTGCTTGAGCTGGCGACGCTTTACAAACGGGCAAGCGAGCATTATGCCATGCGCAAACGGCAGCAAGATGCGATGGATTTTGATGACCTTATTCATACTACCCGACGCCTGCTGGAGAACCATCCTGCGGTGCGTAGCCGCTGGCAGGCCGAGCTTCGTTCGGTGCTGGTGGATGAGTTTCAGGATACGGATGAAGACCAGCGAGCTATTATCTACGCGCTGACGGAGATGGGATCGTCTGCGGCTCTTGCAGCAGCATCGTTGCCCGCTATCGCAAATGTGGCGGACAATCACCATCCTGCACCGTCGCTTTTTGTCGTGGGCGATGGGAAGCAATCTATCTATCGTTTTCGCGGGGCGGATGTGAGCGTGTTTCGTTCTGTGGAACAGGATATTGTGGCGGATGGTGGAGAGGCGGTAAGTCTATTCACGTCCTTCCGCACCCATCCGGCGTTGCTGGAATGGATCAACAAGGTTACCGCCGAAATCTTTGCGCGGTCTCGTCCCTTGCAGCCCTACGAAACTGCTTTTGAACCATTACAACCGTTTCGGTCTGCTGCTCCGCATCAGCGGTGTGTTGAATTGCATATTATCACGAGTGGTCAAGAGCGCACCGAAGAAGCTGTAGCAGAGGGTCAGACGGATGGCACGCAAGAGCAAGAAACGCCAGACCGCCGCGAACTGGAAGCGCATGTTATTGCCGAGCGTATCAAGGCGCTGGTGAGTGGAGCGGAAGGCGAACTTGTGTATGATGCGCGTGAGCAGCGGTGGCGTGTGCCAAAGTATGGCGATTGTGCGCTGCTCTTTCGTGCGTCAACCGCTTTTGAGCAATATGAGCACGCTTTTCGTGAAGCGGGTATTCCCTATCTGACAACGGCCGGCCGCGGCTACTATGGGCGCAAAGAAGTTCAGGACCTTATCAACCTGCTGTATGTGCTAAATGATCCGATGGATGAACTTGCGCTGGTGGGGGTGTTGCGTTCCTCACTGTTTGCGCTTGATGACGCCACGATCATCCGGCTGCGCTTTGCCAATCCGCGCAACCTGTGGGATGCGTTGATGATGAGCGAGCAGTTGGAGCTTGAAGCATGCCAGGATACGGATGAGGCCCGATCTTTGGCTGCTGTTCCCTGCCCGCTGGCGTTTGCTCGTGCGACGTTGCGGGAGTTGTATGCAATCCGCGGCAAGATGACGGTGGTAGAGTTGCTGCGGGCAGCTCTGGAAAAAACGGGCTATCTGGCAACGATTAGCGGTTTACATGATGGAGATCGCCGCCGCGTCAATGTGGAAAAACTTATTGAGGCTGCGCGGAAATCTGCACAGGCAGGTTTGAGTGACTTTAGCCTCTATCTGGAACGGTTGTTGCAGATGGAGCCGCGCGAGGGCGAAGCCCCGCTGGAGGCGGAGGGTGTGGTGCGTTTGATGACGGTGCATCGCAGCAAGGGTCTGGAATTCCCGGTCGTCGTGCTGCCAGATCTCGCAAGAAGACCGCCCCCACCCCGGGAAAAATGGATTGCCCGTTCTGCCAGCGGTGTGGCGGTGCGGCTCCGTAGCCAGACTGGTGATTGGCAAAAACCGCTGGCCTATCATCTGGCGGAGTATGAAGAACAGCGGATGGAACAGGCCGAGCGCGAACGGTTGCTGTATGTGGCCCTGACCCGTGCGCAAGATTATCTTCTTTTGAGCGGGCCAGCCGCCCAGAAGAGCACAAACGACTGGTTCAGCAGCATCCTGGCTGCGCTTGGCTCGCCGTGGGAGGAGGGGGGACCAGTGGCTGGTCTTGCTGGTGTGCTCCAGGTCTGGTGGCATAGTGAACCTCAATGAGGGGCACTTGGAGGAGTGTGAGGGAACCTCGTTCCCTCACACTCCCACTAGCAGACTCTGATGGTAAACCCCATCTCCTGTCCGGACCTTTGCGGCTTTGCGCCTTTGCGAGAGTCCCTGCCCGGACTTTACCAACAGAGTCCTGGCATGGGCAGGTACGCTCCTGCGTGCGTTTCCCATCCGTTTGCAAGCCGAGCTTGTAGCGAGGGGAACCTCGTTGAGCATGGCAAACAGTAGTCACTTGCCGGTCAGCGGTATCTATGCGACAATAGCACACAAGAATCCTTTTCCATTTCCATGAGCCAATTCGCTTGAGCGTAAAGGAGAAATCTGTGTCTCACCAGCGTTTTATCCTGGGTGTTGGAATACCTATGCTGCTGGGGGTACTGCTCATTGCATGTAGTTCGCAACCAGCTTCTTCGCCCGCGCAGGATGTGCCTGCGACAACGATGCAATCGTCAGAATCGGCTGGCGAATCTGCAACTGCAACACTGCCGCAGTTTGCTGGAGTTGCTATTACCGTGTTGACCCGCGAGCCTCCCCAGATTGCTGAACCACTCAAGCGGCGTGCGCCGGAGTTTGAGGAGTTGACGGGGGCGCAGGTGACTGTCAAGACGGTCCCTTTTGCGGAGTTGTATGATGAAATCTTGACCGATTTTCGCAGTGGGACAAATCAGTATGATGTCATTGTTTTTGCCCCGCAGTGGATGGTGGACTATGCGCAACCCGGCTATCTTGAGGATTTAACGGCACATGTGCAGCAAGATGAAGCGATACAATGGGAGGACATTGCCCCATTTTTCCGCGATTTTAGTGCGTTGTACGAAGGTCGTATCTATACCATCCCGCTGGATGGAGATTTCCAGATGGTCTACTATCGCGCTGATTTGCTTGCTGAGGCAGGGCTTGACCCGCCAGTCACCTGGGATGACTACCTCAACATTGCGCAAGAACTGCATGGCAACGATATGAATGGCGATGGCGAACCTGACTTTGGCTCCTGCATCTGCAAGAAGCCAGAAGACCAGGCGTATCATATGGTGTGGTCGGTAGCCAGTTCATTTATTCAGACGCAAGGAACACAACAGGGGGCTTTTTTTGCGCGTGAAACAATGGAACCCCTGGTCAAGAATGAGGCTCTGGCAAGGACGCTGGATATTTTTGCAGCCAGCACAAATTATGGCCCACCGAATGAATTGCAACTCAGCCTGCCGGAAGTGCGGGAACTGTTTGTTGCCGGGCGTTGTGCGTTGACGTTGGATTGGGGCGATATTGGCACGCTGGCGATAGATCCCCAGCAATCACAGGTTATTGACAAGGTGGGGGCAGTTATTTTGCCAGGCTCAAGCCGGGTGCTTGACCGTGCAAGCGGGAAACTGGTAGACTGCGATAAAACAACGTGTCCCTATGCAATTGAAGGAGTCAACCATGCGCCATATGCAGCTTTTGGCGGCTGGTCAGGTGCAGTCAATGCGCAGGTTGATCCGCGTAAGAAAGAGGCTGGCTATGCTTTTCTCTCGTACATGAGCCAGCCTGCGCAGTCCAATGTTGATGTAACTATTGGCGTTTCGGGCTTCAATCCCTATCGTACTTCGCAATTTACCAATCGGGAATCCTGGTTGCAAGCCGGTATGAGCAATGAAGCAGCCAGCAAGTATCTGGGAGCTATCGGCATAAGTCTCAGTAGCCCGAATGTGGTGCTAGACCTGCGTATTCCGCAGAACCAGCGGTATCAGGAGGTAGTGTTGGATGCAACCCTGGCTGATTTTCTTGCGGGGAGCATTGATAAAGAGGAAGCAATGCAGCGTTTATACGATGGATGGGAACAGGTTACCGAGGAGATAGGCCGAGATGTGCAGCGGGATGCGTACCTTGCAACCCTCGGTATGACCAACCAATAACCAGGAACCAGGACAAGCCAGCCGTCGAAAGTAGTGCATGTTCTATGACCAGAACCTCTCGTGCATTCAGCCTGAGCACCAGGCTCACGATAACGTATACGTTCTTGATCGTTCTTGTTGCCGGAACCCTCACGTTGAGCCTGTATCTGCAATTGCGCAAAGCGCAGCGTGAAGCTATCCGTGAACGTCTTGACAATATTGTCAGTCTGGCTGCTCCACAGATTGATGGTGATTTCCATTCGCTCATCGTTTCTGCTGCTGATACAGAGAGTTCATACTATCATATCATTCAGGATTCTCTGCGCAAGATCCAGGCGACCAGTGCTTCCATCAAACATATGTACACGCTTCGGCAGCAGCAAGATGGCAGTCTCATGTTCGTGGTAGACCTTGTGCATTCTGCTTCTGCGCAACCACCTTTTGCTCCTGGAGAAAAGCTCAGTGCCGAGCAGACATCTCCCCTGTTGCTTTCGCTGGCAGACACGCTGAACGAAACAGTCGTTGAAGACCAGTTGCAGCGAAACGCTGATGGGGAAATAATCTTGCATGGCTATGGCCCCATCTATGATCAATCGGGTCGTCTGGATGGCGTGCTGGTTGTTGAGCTAGATGCATCTGATGTCATTGCCAGCGAAACGCAGGCAAGGGATATTGCGCTGACTACATTTTTCATTACGCTGCCGCTGGTGTTGCTGCTTAGTTTCTGGATTGTTGGCAGGCTGATGGCACCGGTGAAAGAGTTGGTCAGGGGAGCTGATTGTATTGGGCAGGGGCATCTCGATGAACGCGTGCAGGTGCGCAGCAAAGATGAGCTGGGCATACTGGCGGCAACATTTAACTCTATGGCGGACTCGTTGCAGGCACGCATTGCCGCCGAACAGTATGCAAAGCAAGAACTGGTGCGTTCCAACCAGAAACTTGAAGACTATAGTGAAACGTTAGAACTCAAGGTCGAACAGCGAACTGCTGAACTGGCACGTGCCATGCAAGAATCGCAGGATGCACGCACCGCTGCAGAACAGGCGAATCTCGCAAAAAGTCAGTTTCTTGCCAATATGAGCCATGAATTGCGTACTCCGTTGAATGCTATTATTGGCTATAGCGAGATGTTGCAAGAGGATGCTCTCGATCTCGATTATGCAGATATTATCCCCGACTTGAAGAAAATCCAAACCGCTGGCAAGCACTTGCTGGAGATCATTAACGATATTCTTGACCTTTCCAAGATTGAGGCCGGCAAGATGAGCCTCTATCTCGAAACCATTGATGTCTCGCTGTTGCTGGATAGTGTGGTGACGACTATTCAGCCGATGATTGAGAAGAATAACAACAGCTTGCAGGTGCAGATGAACTATACGCTTGCACCTTTGTATGCCGACCAGACAAAGGTGCGCCAGATATTGTTCAATCTCTTGAGCAACGCATCCAAGTTTACCGAGCAAGGCCAGATTTCGCTCAAGGTTGAACGTGTGTTGGTGCAAGCGCATCAACCTCCTGATGTGGTAGAGCCCATGCTCCCGCCCGGTGAGTGGTTGGTGTTTGAGATAAGCGATACCGGTATTGGGATGAATGCGGAGCAAATGGCCGGGCTTTTTCATGCGTTTATGCAGGCAGACCCCTCTACCACCCGCAAGTATGGAGGAACGGGCCTGGGGTTGGCAATTAGCAAGCGTTTCTGTCGCATGATGGGTGGCGATATCCATGTGACGAGCGTCATTGGTCAGGGAACGACCTTTACGGTCCATCTCCCAACCGTTGTCAGGCCGCAAATTCAGGAAAAAATAGCTGGTGAGGAAGATCACTGGAGAAAGAAGCACGAGCAACGAGCCACTGGTGAGCAATCTGCCGCTGCGACGGTACTGGTGATTGATGACGACCCGGTTGTGCGTGAGCTTATTGCTCGCTGGTTGTTCCGTGATGGGTTGCGTATTGAAACGGCATCCAGTGGTGCAGAAGGGTTAGAGCAGGCGAAGGTATTGCATCCTGATGCAATTATTCTCGATGTGATGATGCCGGGTATGGATGGCTGGTCAGTATTGACTGCTATCAAGTCTGATCCGACCATTGCCGACATACCGGTGATTATGATGACGATTGTGGATGAGAAAGAGATGGGTTTTTCGCTGGGAGCAACTGACTACCTGACCAAGCCGATCAATCCCCATCGCTTGTTGTCTATTGTGCGAAACTATCAACAAAAATCATGCACTGACGGTGATGCCGAATCAGCGGATCGGCATATTCTGGTGGTGGAGGATGATGAGGTGACGCGCGAGATGCTGCGTCGTATCCTGGTCAAAGATGGCTGGAATGTCAAAGAAGCCGCGAATGGGCGGCTGGCGTTGGATAGTATTGCGGAAAAGCATCCAGATTTGATTTTGCTTGACTTGATGATGCCGGAGATGGGCGGGTTTCAGGTTATCAGCAAGTTGCGCACAACACCTGCGTGGCAGGCTATCCCGGTGATTGTTGTAACCGCAATGGAATTGACCGAGGATGAGAAGGCATTTCTCAATGGCTCTGTGGCGCAGATTCTGCAGAAGGCCGCCTATAGCCGCGATGAGCTTTTGCGCGAGGTGCATCAGCAGGTGCTGGAATGTCTGGGTGAGCGGGTTGCATAACAGGAAGGGGGAGAGCGGTTCATCGGCTATGCGTATTCTCTATCTTGACCCCTATCATGGCGGTTCGCACGCTGCCAGTGCGCGTGGCTATATTGCGCGGAGCCGTCATCATTTGTACTTGCTGACGTTGCCCATTGAAGGCGGGTGGCGCTGGCGTATGCGGGGAGCGGCCGTGACGTTTGCCCGTATGGTGCGCGAGCAAGCGTTTGCTCCTGATTTGATTTTTGCGACCGATATGCTTGATCTGGCGACGTTTCGCGCGTTGACCCGTGACCTGTATCCCCCCGCAGTACCCGCGGTGGTCTATTTCTTCGAGAATCAGTTGACCTATCCCCTCCCGGCCGGCCGCAAGCGTGATTTTGCTTTTGCCTGGACGAATTATACCAGTGCGATGACCGCCGACCGTGTTTTTTTCAATTCGGCTTTTCACCGCCGCTGGTTTCTCGATGCATTGCCGGAATTGCCAGGACGGTATCACGATTTTCATGAGCTTGATAGTATTCATACGCTGCGAGCCCGCTCGTATGTCTTGAACACGGGCATTGATTTGCAGCGTTTGCAACTACCCGATGCAGCACAGGTGCGTGCAGATGATACCCCACCGGTTATTCTCTGGCTGAGCCGCTGGGACTATGATAAGCAACCGCAGGTTTTTTTTGATGCGCTGGCGGCTCTGGAAGACCGTGGGACGGAGTTTCGCTTGATTGTTGCAGGTGAGGCGATAGACCCCAATGCGGCCGAGTTTGTGGCGGCGCGGGAGCGTTGGGCCGGGCGGTTGGTTCACTGGGGCTATCCAGCGGATACGGCGGAGTATAGCCGGTTGTTGCACCAGGCGGATATTGTGGTCAGCACGGCGTTGCAGGAGACGCTGGGTATCGGCATTCTGGAGG
>CAYFVX010000150.1:0-8061 GCA_964346425.1 uncultured Chloroflexaceae bacterium
AAGCAGGTTTTCGATAGGCAAATCATACACCTTGAACATGCCGGTGTCGGTGAAGTAGCGGCCCCAGACTTCGGTGCGTGTATCATCTTTTAATTCGATAACCCGGCGCAACGCAGCCGGCTTGAGTCCGTAGCTATATGCGCCATGCGGCAAATCGAGTGTACGTATCCAGTCGGCATCCGTTTGCGTAAAGGCTTCGACGATGCGGTCAGCATAGAGCGGATCTACGAAGGGACAGTCCGCGGTGATATTCAGCGCGTAATCAAGCTGGTGAGCAACGGTTGCATCCGCCAGGCGTTGCAAGACATCTTCTTCATCCCCACGAAAGCAGGCAACATCCTCTGCCTGCGCCAGTTCAACCAGACGGTCATCCTGCGGACTGGTGGAGGTACAGACGATAATCTCATCTATCCGTTGCGCCAGTTTGAGACGGTCCAGCATATGTGCCAGCACTGGCCGTCCGTGCAGTGGACGGATGATTTTCTCTGGCAGGCGAGTAGATTTCAGCCGCGCGGTTATCAGGAAGCCGGTTTTCACGCAACATACTCCTCCTGTATCGTCTGGTAGGCAGTGAGTGACTGGCGGGTTTCGCGCCCGATCAGATAGCTGGCTTTGTCTGGCGACAGGCCCGGCGGATCAGCACGGATGGCGAGCAAATCGTCTGCGGTGAGGCAGCTACCAGCGGGAATATCGTGGCGAGCCACCAGGCTTTTGCGGGCATAGCGGCGGTATTTGTGCTCTTCGGCAGAGAGCGAGCGCGGGGTGGGGCTGCCCAGGGCGGCATCCAGCGTGCGCACCATCTGCACAAAGCGGGTAAATTCGTCAGGATTGAGGGCGGCTTCGTGGTCGGCCCCTTTGTATGCACGGTCATGCGTAATATGTTTTTCCAGAATATCTACACCCATGCCGAGCGCAGCCGCGGGTAGCCAGAAGGCCGCTTCGCTCTCGGCGTCGCTGTGGTCCTGGTAGCCAATGGGCTTTTCAAACAGATGCTTGAGTTTTTGCATGAAGCGCAGGTGAACCTGATCAGTCGGGGTAGGAAAGTTCTGATAGCCATACATGAGCCAGATGTCGCTACTGGCGGCGGGAGTCTCGTTGATCCAGGTAATAGCCTGTTGCACTTCATCCAATGTTGAGGCACCGATGCTCAGATCAATGCGCTGGCCGGTCGCAGCGGTGTAGGTAATCATGGCAGGATTGGCGAGGTCGGCGGCATGCAGTTTATAGGCATCCACGCCGATGTGCTGGCAGAAATCTACGCTGGCCGGTTCATAGACGCAGCCGATGATATGCAGGCCGGGATAGTGGGTGCGGGTGTAGGTAGCAAGCTGTGCCCAGGCTTCGCGTGAGAGTTCGAGGCGGGGGAGGGGCGGGGAGGCAGCGTGGGGGGGGACCGCCATATCCTGCGCCAGCCATATCTGAAACTGGATAGCATCTGCACCAGCCTGCGCAGCCGCATCAATAATCTTTTGCGCAAGGGTCGCATCACCCTCGTGTGAGCAGGCCATTTCCGCAATAATGTAGGGAGCAAATCGGGTCATGCTTGGCTCCTCTTGCACGCACCAGGGATTTTTTGCACAACAGGCATGTTGCCGCTTGATTGTACCAGATATGCGTATTTCTGCAAGAGCATTGGGGCAACTCCGGGTGGAATCTGTTCACATTCGCGGGAAAGCGGTAAAGAAAACGAGCCGCGCACGTCAGTAAGCGGATATTTCCTTTTCGTAAGCACATTTTGTTCGCTCCCTCACGGTCGCGGCTCGTCTGTTTGCCTCATTTCTGAACAGTTACTCATACTCAGTAACATGCAAAGCCCACCGCAGGTGAAACCTGTTGAGGAAGGCAATCCTGGGAGCGCGGGCAGGATGCCCGCTTTGCCATGACCTACTGGCAAGAATGCTTCCAGAGTGCTATACTTATGCTACGCGAATTCCTCTTTATCATAAAGCGTGTATGATAGGTGGCTTTCTCCTGGTCTTGGGAAACAAACAAACAACAATTGCAAGGGAAATGACATGATGAAAAAATTTCATTTGCGGATCGACTGCGCTACTAGTTTGATACGATTATGGCAAAAGGAACCGTAGCACTTATCGGATGGCTCTTTATCATTTCCGCTACCCTCATCGTTTTTGTTTCAGTTCTTGTCGTGCTCACAGGTACGACCCCTGTCAACAAAGATGGCAATCCGCTTACCTTTGGCGAAATTATCTGGATGAATTTGATGCGTGCAATGGATGCGGGGGCACTGGGTGGCGACAGTGGCTCCTGGTTCTTTCTGCTTACGAGCCTCAACCTCTGTTTTAAGCCGCTCTTCCGTCTGCCTGTGCGCTTCTTCCGCTTGCTTGCGAGCTTCTTCCGCCTGCTTGCAGGCTTCTTCCGCCCGTATACGAGCTTCTTTCGTCTGCCTGTGAGCCTGGATTTCTGTCTTGTAGCGTGCTTCTCCTTTAGGAACATGATAGCACAGGTCAGAGTACAGAAAACTCATGGGTTTTAATTATTACGTAAAGTATACAAACAGATAATCCTTTTTGAGTGGTATTCCCAAAGAAAAAGAATAGAGTATAATAGACCGCAGCAAGACGAGCAACGACTGCATACTGTTATTGGCAAGGTATACAGAATAAGGAGAGAAACCTATGCGCTTGCGCTCACCTGTCAATGCGCGAAGAATGTGCTTCACATTCCTCGCCCTCGGCTTTTTGACCCTCCAGCTTTTCACCCACCCGGTCATCGCACAATCACCACCTGCCCGGGCCGATGGTATGGATGCCCCCCTGACTTCGGTCAACAGATGTGGGGCTGGCAATCCTGGCGACATCCATTTTACCATCGCCGCAACCGGCGACACCCTCCTCCATCGCAATATCCAGGCAGTCGGACAATCGCAAGGCTATGACTACCTCTTCGACCATATCCGCCCTTTTTTGCAAGTAGCCGACCTGGGCTATACCAACATCGAAGGAGCAATGGTTGAAGGAAGCGGCTACAGCGGCTTCCCCACCTTCAACTACAATCCAGCCCTCGCGCCCGCCCTCAAAAAAACAGGCATAGACGTCGTCTCATCCGCCAACAACCACATCATGGACCGTGGCCCTGAAGGAGTAGATGCAACCCTCAACGTGCTGGAAGAAGCCGGTATAGCCCAGCATGGCGCAGTGCCAACCAGCGCGATCCACGAGCCACGCCCACCTTATACCCCCATCACCCTGACCCGCAATGGCGAAAGCATCACGATCGCCTTCCTCTCATTTACCTGGGGCACCAATGGCCTGCCCGACCCCCACAACCAGATTAACCTCATCTGGGAAAGCAGCGACTATGGACAGCAGGGACCTACGCGCCAGGAAACACTGGATGCCATCAGACAGGCAAAGCGCGAAACCGACTTTGTCATCGTCACCACCCACTGGGGAGTGGAATATGTCTTCTATCCGATGGAACAACAAAAAGTAACCGCCGCACTCATGGCAGCCGCAGGTGCCGATGTTATCCTGGGAGGACATCCCCACACCCTGCAACCCGTAGACCTCATAGATACCAACGGACACGAAACACTCGTTATCTACTCACTGGGAAACTTTATCGCCTCGCAGGGTATCTATAACGCGACCAGCTTTACTTCCACCTCAGTGATTTTCTATGTCGGGCTGGTTCGTCAGGCAGATGGACAGGTGCGGCTCACTGGCTTTCGCTACCTGCCCACCACCGTGATAGACTATGACACACGCCCGGCTCCGCTCCCGCCACAGGGAGCAGAGCGTATGCTCCACCATGTGCGCCTGATGATGCGTGACCCACACGGCGCATTGCAAGTCAGCCACGACCCGGCATTACTGACAGAACACCTGGATGTCTGCCCCAGGCTGGTTTTCCCCGAAGCAGGCAATCATGCCATCACGGGCGATTTTGCCCAATACTTCACCACACTGGGTAGCGGCACCACGCCGCGTGCCATGCACGAATCGCTCTCGGTCGTAGGCTATCCCCAGGGCGAAGTCATACAGGAATTGAGCGGTGATTGTCGCAGCCAGGTCCATGTGCTCTATACCCAGCGACAGCGGCTAGAATTGCACCCGCAACACAACTGGCCCAACCGCGTAGTCGGCACCCAACTTGGCACAGCAATATACAAGCAAAAATATGGCCTCGACAAAATACGTCGTCACCGCGACTGGCGTGGCAATGCAATTATTGTGGATGAGGATTTTAGAACGTTCTTTGAGCGGTACGGAGGAGTACCCGTCTTTGGCTACCCCATCAGTGGTAAGATTATTGAGACGGATGCACAAACGGGTAAACGCAAAACCGTGCAATATTTTGAACGCGCCCGATTTGAACTGGTAGCAGAACAACGCGACAATCCCGACCTGCTGCAACGCGTGCATCTGGGACTACTGAGCGAAGAATATGCTGGCATCGAAGCGCAGTGTGGGCTTGCGCAACGTGTACCAACCACTGCCCCCCGTACCGGCGACCAGCCACACGAATGGCCCACCCCAACCAGAGAACCATCGGGAGAACCACGCTTGCCAGCCGGAGCTCGCCACACCCATCCACAGCAAGGGAGCTGGATGCTTGCCGCTTACCGTGACACCTCCTGGTGGGGCTGGATGACGCTGACGCTGGGTATTGTTGGTCTGGTGGATTCGGGCCTGCGCCTGCGGAAATAAAAAAGGGGAGTTTGTGCGGCAAAGCCGCACAAACTCCCATGCGCATGAAGCTCACGCTTTTTTCGCACTGGCGTGCAGCACAGGGGATATGTTGTTGTTTTGTTTTTTTGCGGCGTAGCCGCAAAAAAACAAAACAACAACAGTTTTTTCGGAGGTTTGCAACCCCCAATCCCCCCATTCTGCATTCCCCATTCTGCATTCCCCATTCTGCATTCCTTTACCCTGCCAGAGCCAGCGTCACCCGCGTAGAGCTCCCCTCCACACTATCCACCCGCAACGTGCCACCAATCACCGCCATCATCGTCGTATGCAGCGCAAGCCCATGTCCACTCCCTTCAGTGCTGTGCTGCTGACCTGAGCCGGTTGCCTGCTGCTGGCGTCGTTCCGCCTTCTGGTGCTCAATCCCAATCCCATCATCCTCAATCGCAAATTCCAACCCTGTCTCCCCCATCCTTGCGCTTATCGTCAGGTGCAGTGGACGCGAACTATTCTTCCCCCGCCCATACCGCGCCGCATTACGGATAGCCTCACGCGCCGCATAATACATCACCTCACGCTTGAGCGACGGAATATCATGGGTTGCAGTTTCCACCTCCGTGTCTATCTCCCAGAAAACCCCATCAAACGCCTTCCCAAGCTCCTTATCCACCAGTTGCCGCAGTGCCCCCACCAGCCCCAGACGGGCTATCTCCGGTGCCGAAGTCGAAGGCATCGCATGCAGCAAATTTGAAATCTGGCGATGCGTGTCCGTCAACGTTGTCATCACATTCGTCGTCGTCTCATTCTGCGGCAACCCACTCAACATCAACATCACCGTATGCAACCGCGGCAAAATATCATCGTGCAACTCCCGGCGAGTGCGCTGGTCCATCACCTGGCTCTGCGCCAACCGCTCACGCTGCAACCCCATCAAACGACGCGCAAGCTCCGCACTCGCCTGCGTATCTATCAACCGCTCCCCGGCCGCCCGTGCTATCTCCATCTCCTCCTGCGTATACAGCCCATCATTACGCTTGCGCCCCAGCAACAACACCCCGATCAAACCACGCTCACTCCACAACGGCACCGCCCACACCGCTCCCCCATAATGCGCTGGTTCAAGTGGTACACAAATCGTCTGCGGCGAATCAAACTGGCTCGCAAGCTTATTCAAAGACTGCGACGGCACACTATACCTCGCCCCATCCCCGGCAGTGTACGCCAGCACCGACCCCACCAGCGGCGCAAGCGGACCCAACGCCGCCAGATAAATAACCTCCGCATCCAGCACATCATCGCAGAGAGCCCGCAACGGTGAGGTCATATCCATATCGGGCGGAGCCGTCGAAGTCATCAACCGCTCATAGATACGCTCACTCGAAACAAAAGGGCGCAGGCTATCTATGCTGCGTTCCCGCTCCACATAGGAACGCCAGCTTGTCAGTGCAAGCCGCAAGGTAATCAAAATAGTCACCATCATCAAGACATAGATGGGGTCCAATTCAGCTTCCAGACACCATGCCAGAAGCATACTATAGCTGGCAGAAAATATCTGGCTACTGCGCCAATAATGACGTAGCCCACTGCGCGGCAATGTTTTGCCGGTGAAAATTTCATACGAAACAACTGCCTGCCCCAGCAACACTACCGCCAGTGCAATCAAAGCGGAAATAGCCAGATCAAACGTAATAAACAGCACAAACTCGCGCACCGAAAGAGCTGTGCTCTGCGTATGTGCTGCATGCAAAAACCAGCTAACCGCTCCCCCCACCGCCAGACTCACAACCAGCAGCACAAATGAAGAAGCCACCAGCCAGGGATGCGCCCGTTTGCGTGCCAGACACCCCATAAAACGGTTGGTGTCTGCCGGATAGCGCAGTGCCACCAGTGCGAGCACAATGCAAAGCGTACTGTACACGGGATAGATAAGACTGGCGACCGGTACATTCCCAACCGTCAGCACATTCGGCGAAGAGCGATGAAACACATCCTGATGATAGGGGGGCAAAGGATTCGCAAACATCAGCAGCACCATCGCAGTAAGCCCCAGCAGAGTCAGGATAGCCAGCCAGAGACGGTGCCGACCCGACTGAAACACCCCCGTATACCAACCCATCACCACATACCACAGATAGGGCGCACTCACAAACGGCAACCAGCCCACGCGCCACCAGAACTCCATCTCCTGGCTAAACGTTGGGATAGCCCGCCCCACAATGAGCGTATGACCGGCAAAGAAAAGCCCTCCCAGGAGCATCCCGCTCCCCCCGACCCACGTCCCCCAACGGTGGCGGTCGGTATTGAGCAGCACCGTCAGACCAAGCCAGAGCAGCGTAATCGTGTTAAAAAAAGAAAGGGCAATCGTTGCCCAATCAATCACCGAAAGGAGTGTCCATTTCATGGGCTAGAATTGAAACTCGTAAGCCACCCAGTCCCCCCGTTCATCGAGTGCCAGCGGATTGCCATGCTCATCCCACATCAGCAACCGCCCCTCATGCAGAATAATCGCCACCCGCGTGCGGGCTACCTTCTCATCCGTCGTACTATCGCTCAACCCCCACGCGGCATAAATCTGCCCATTCGTCCGGCTGATAGTTCGTTTATCGCGGAAACCGAGACGCGCCGCAATCTGCTCATTGCTCATGCCCCGCGCCAGCATACGCGCAACCTCCTGCTCATTCGGCTCCAGCAGGGACATCGGCGACTGCTCATCCTTCTGCCGCACCTCCTGCACGCGCGACTCGATGTCGGGGTCTATAAAACTGCGCCCCTCCACCGCATCTTTCAGCAACGGCACAATCATCTGCGGCAACAAATAATTCGACTTGCGCACATACGCATAGTGGCTCAAGATACCGGAGCGGCGAAAATCGCGGTAATACGCATCATCATCCTGAATAGAATAAAAAACCACCGGCATCCGCGGATACTCCCGCCGAATAGCCACCGCCGCCTCGATGCCATTCATCACACCCTCCAACTGCACATCCATCAAAATAGCATCCGGTGGGTTTTCGAGACAGTAACTCAGCGCATCCTCACCGCTGCCACAATCGTGCAGCACCGTGACATTACCCGTCGCTTGCAGACCAGCACAAAGGGCTGGTCGCAAGTTCATATTATCTTCAACAACCAGCAGACGAATCATTAGCTCCCTCTGTTCAGGCTCGATTGTTTGCTTTGCGGATATCATCACATGGGTTGCATGTGTGTGTCAAGCACTCAAGTGCCGACAACGGTTCAGAAACGTCGGGGTTTGGCGTTGCCAAACCCATGCGCATGAAGCCCACGCTTATTTCCCATTGGGGAGAAGCCCTCAACAGGTGACACCTGCGGTGGGCTTTGCTTGCGCAAGGCAAAACATGCACGCAAGAGCGTGCCAGCCCATTCTGGTCGGGTGTTTGCATTT
>CAYFVX010000151.1:0-8023 GCA_964346425.1 uncultured Chloroflexaceae bacterium
GGGGTTTGGGGCTGCGCCCCAATGGGAAATATGCGTGAGCTTCATGCGCATGGGACGGGGGAACGCAGTCTTCACATGTGGAGACTTTTTTGGCTGGAGGCACGCTGTAGGGGTTTGCCGACGGCAAACCCCTACGGGCGACTTGTCCCATTGGTATCAGGTTTTGCGAAAATCTCTCCACATGTGAGGGAACGCAGTCCCCCAGAGCCACTTCCGCATGAGCAAAAAAACATCTGTCACATCCACGCCACGCCGCCACGAGGAAATATTGCTATATATGGGGTGCATGTTATAATAGCCCTACGCGGAAACACTTTAAATCTCCTGTTCGGTTTTCTGCGTAGGGAAATCAAGAAGTATAGAAATCAGGCAAAGGAGGCTACATTCATATGGCAAAGGTTGCTATCAACGGATTTGGGCGTATTGGACGTCAGGTTTTCAAAGGGATTTTGCAAAATCATCTGGGCGAATACGAGGTTGTCGCGGTTAATGACCTGTCAGACCCCAAGATGCTTGCCCACCTGTTGCGCTATGACTCCACCTATGGCAAATTTGACGGTGATGTGACGGTAACAGATGATAAAATCATTGTGGAGTATAAAGGCCACAAATGCGAATTGACGGTTTTGTCACAGCGAGATCCTGCCCAGTTGCCGTGGAAGGATATGGGTGTTGATATCGTTGTTGAGTCGACTGGTTTTTTCACTGAGGGAGCCAAAGCAAAAGCCCATCTGGATGCCGGTGCCAAAAAAGTGATTATCAGTGCGCCTGCCAAAGGTGAAGATTTGACAGTTGTGCTTGGCGTCAATGAAGAAAAATATGAGCACGACAAACACCACATTATTTCCAATGCATCCTGTACCACCAACTGTCTTGCTCCGGTTGCGAAAGTCGTCAATGATCACTTTGGTATCAAGAGCGGGTTGATGACCACTATTCATGCTTACACGATGGACCAGAACCTGCAGGACAACCTTCACCCGAAAGATCCGCGCCGTGCCCGGGCAGCCGCAATGAATATGGTGCCGACTACCACGGGGGCTGCTAAAGCGGTTGCGCTGGTTATTCCTGAGCTCCAGGGCAAGTTCCACGGGTATGCTATCCGTGTGCCAACTCCCACCGTTTCGGTTGTGGACTTTACGGTACAGTTTAACAAGGGAACGACGGTTGAGGAAGTCAATAAAGCCCTCACCGATGCCAGCCAGAGCGAGAAGATGAAGGGTTATCTGGGTGTTTCCACTGACCCGGTGGTCAGCACCGATTTCACCGGCGATACTCGCAGCAGTATTGTTGACCTTCCTCTGACCATCAACATGGGTGATGATTTCTTCAAGATTGTCTCCTGGTATGATAACGAGTGGGGCTATGCAACGCGTGTTGGAGATCTTATCGCCTACATGCTCAAGCGGATGTAATTGCCTGCAGAACAGGTGAACAGATGCGGCTGAAGCCGCAAAATGGAACACGGGATTGTGTGATGGTTGCACAATCCCGTGTTTTGTTTTTGCTGTGATGTCCCATAGGGGAGAGCGAGGCTTAAAGAGGGGGACCGTAGAGGGAGTACCGTAGTCGGTGGACAAGCAACTGTCAATCGTAGCAGTTGCTTGTCCTTGTCTTGTGTTCCCGTTCTACCGTCTTTGGTCCTCATTTTTGTAGGATGAGGGGTTATAGTACAAAAATTTGGGTCAGTCAAGCGTTCTCCTCTCCACAGGTTTACGAGCGACCGTTCATCGTCTCCAATGCAGAGGAGCAAAAAACAGATATGTGCTGGTGGTTAAGGGGTTGGTGCGGCAAAGCCGCCCAACCCCTTAACCACCGGCTGCCAGCGGGATGAATGCTAGGAAGCAAACATCTGGCGAAGCTGGCTATTGCGACCGAGACGTCCTAGTACATTTCGTTTGACATTGTAGACGTCGTTGACGCTTTTGAAGAGATCATTTCGTCTGGCAAAGATAGCTCGCGGCGTCAAGCCGAGAATAAATGAGCAATACACGACAACGCGTTCGATCTCGTCATTCAGTTGCGCATCTATCAAACGCCAGAATTCTTCACGTTGCACACGATTTACCGCCTCTTCATCGGGCGAATATTGTGGCATACTGCTGGCAGTCATCGTATCTTCGGGAAGCATCTCGGACCACGATTGCGTCCGGACACTATCTATAACCACACTGGTCGCGCACAACTGCAAGTAATGCAGCAATGACGCCAGTGTCGAGAACGACTCGAACTTCTCAGGTGTCACAGCACGCCAGAACTTGGTAAAAGCACCGACCACAAAGAACTCGCTACTCTCACCACTGCTGGTAAATGCGCCACTGCGACGAACCCAACCTTCAACCAGCCCACTATAGTGCCGATACAAGTGTTCCCAGGCTGCCTCGCTACGGTCTACCAGGGCACGACGGAAAAGCTCGTAACTATAGCTGGTATCATGTTGTTGCCCACGATAAAAGCGTTCGCTCTCGCAGGCACAATGGCGCATCAGGGTCGTCAGGTCCATTTGCGCGGCTGGTGGCTCCTGTTCCTGGGTTGTCTGGGCTTCTGTGCTGGCGGTCTCGTGTGTTGGCTGCGTCGTTGATACATGCTGTTCGTTGGTCTCGTTCTTGTTTTGCGTCTGTGGGCGAGCAGTCTTCCCCGCTTTCGTTTTATCCTTGCCTAAACGGGCACGAGGAATATGCTCTCGCCTGCTTGAACTGTGTCTTGCCAGAATTTCTTTTTGTTGCACCATCATTGTTTGACTCCTCATCCTATTGCTATTGCTTTGCCCTCCCACGGGCTTCTAAGCGCTGCATCCAAAAATGTTTGATGGTGCCAGCATATCAAAGCCACGCTACGGTAGAGGTGCGGTTGAACTTCGGTGATACCACGGCACAAAAACTGTCGCGTATACCATAGATTGTATTGAGTATGATATGGGTTGGAAAGATGCGCAGATGAGCATGAGATGACAGATGCTACGATGAGGCATCGTAGCATCCAGGGGCGCAAAATACCTATGTACGGTCGCGAAACGAAGGGGGGAGGAGAACCCGTAAAAATATCTTGATCAGATTGATCAAGCTAACGCCGAGATGTTGGTTTGTGACTGGCACTCTTTTTCTGGCTCTCCAGTTTTTGCGCTATCCAAAGGGGTACCGTAGTTTCACCGAAGACTGCGGTAACATCACTGGTTTGCATTATAGCACACAGCACTCCCACGTTTCAACGAACTACAAATGGTGGGATGAGGCAAATTTTATATTTGATAGATTTTTGTTTTTTAACAACGGGGGTAGTATGAATCAACAGTTTTCACACCTGTGGTAAGAATTGATTACCCAAAATGAAAAAAACCGCAGTCGCGTGCCACGACGTTGTCGTGGGGTGTGTAGGCGCAACAGGTTTCACCTGTATTGTGTGCTGCTTGCGCATGGTAAAGAACCGCACGCAACTGCGTGCCACAGTTTTGGCGTGGGGCTTGTTGTTTTTTCGACGAAGTCGAAAAAACAACAAGCCCCACCAGAATGGGGAGCGTGAGGGAACCTGGTTCCCTCACACTCCCACAGGTCCCTCATTGAGGGCATTGGGGGGTGTGGGTTTTGTGGCGAAGCCGCAAAACCCACACATCCTTCAGGATACGGATTCGGATTCGGAAGGCGTATGCTTCAGGATACCCGCTACCGTCACTGCCAACAGCATGAGCAACCCATAGAACTTGAAGGAGACGCCCATGACGGTCAAACCGCCCATGATGTCGTTGAGGTAGTAGCTCCACTGGTTGCCGTAGGCTATGAGGGCGTAGGAACCACCGAGCAAAGCGGTGCTCCAGCGGGCAATCTGCGATTGTCTGGTGAAGACCAGCAGACATGCGAAGGTCAGGATAGTGACGGTTTCATAGTGCATCCAGGCGGCTGGTACGACCAGTACCAATAGGATGACAAAGAGGCTGTATTGCAGCATGAAGCGTGGAGTTTGCCGTTCGGCGGGGAGCAATGCGAGCAGGGTTGCGCTGATGGCGGTCACGCCAAAGCCTGCGTAGGTGAGCAGCATCACCAGCGGGTGCTCGAAGATGGTGGCACTGATGTCTGGGGCAAAGAGCCGGCTGAGGAAGCCGTTGAGTGTCTGGTTTTCGACCCAGGAGGTGCCGCCGCGGATGCGTGGGATGACTTCAAACAGGTAGACATAGTGCATTTCCCAGCCGACGACGGCTATCGCTATGCCGTTGTAGATGAGCATGCCGACGATAAACCCGACCAGCACACGCCACTGCCGCTTCGCCAGAAAGAATGCCAGCATCAGCACCGGGTAGAGCTTGAACAGGGTTGCCAGGGCGATGGCGGCACCGGCCAACCCATCATAGCGGCGTTGTACAGCGACCAGGGCAACAGTGAGCAGCAGCAGCAGCATAATGTCAATCTGCCCATAGGCAACGGTGTCGGCAAGTGGGCGCATGTTGAAGAGCATGATCAGGCCGGCTCCGAGGGGAGAGAAGAGCGAAGCACGAAAGCCGCGGAGCATGATGAACAGGATGAGCGAGATGAGCAGCATGTTGATGATGCGGTGCCAGAAGAGGATTTCCAGGCCATCTTTCTCGACAAATGGCAGGAAGAGCATGCCATAGAAGGGTGGTACTTTGAAGCTGTGTCCAAAGTGGTTTTCGATGATGCCGGGGATGTTGTACATGGAGCCACCGCGGTACCATTCCCGTGCTCCTTTGAAGAGGATCCAGAAATCTGGCCCACTGCGGCCCGACCAGGGGTCAAATTGTGCGGCTGCTCCGATAACCACCGCTAGAGCTATCACTGTTGTGAGCGCAAGTTGCCCACGCGAGAGGAAGCGGCTTGCAACCACCACGCTAAAGCCAACGATAATGCAGATAGCCGCCACCCCAATATTGTCCATCACAAATTCAAGCATGATAATCAGGCGGGCTACCGCGGCGAGTGCCAGCACCGTCAGGATGAGTTTTTCCCATTGATGGAACTGTCCGCGCCGGGCAAGCACGCCCAGCCCTATGCCGCTGGCGAGGATGGCGGCACCGCCAGCCCAGAGTGTTGGTGGGTAGGGGGAAACGCCGTTGACACCATCTATGGTCATGACTATCTGGTAGACCGGCATGAGCCAGTAGGCAACCCCCATCATGATAATCAATCGGGGTAGCGAGACTCGATCTGGGGTATCTTTGAGCAGGCTGACGCTAATACCGTAGATAGCGGCGAGCGTGCAGAGACCAGCCAGCCGCATGGTAAAGGGGGCAACCTGCATGGGCCAGCGTGCCAGGATGTATGCCCAGATGATTGCCAGGATGAGCGCGAGGATCCAGGCTATCAGGTGGGATGCCCCAATGCCGCGAACGGTGATGTAGGTTGCGATGACGCCAATCAGGGCGGCGGTCATTTGCCAGATGGGTGGAATGGTTGGGAAGCCGCTGATAGGGATGAGCCGTGCTTCAACCAGTACTGCGCCCAGGTCTCGTTCATCGGTTGGCGGCATCACGGTGGTGCTGTGAATGGTGAAGGGTATACCCCAGCCGAGACGTTCTTGCGGCGGCAGCAGGATACGATAATGCCGGCTTTCGCGGGATGGAATGAAGTGCAGCAGGAGCTCATCTCCCATGAACAGGTCTACCTCTGGATGGTCTGCCAGGGTATGCGGGTAGTGGTTCATGATGTTGAGGTCGAAGATGATCGGCTGATGCGCGGCTGCCAGCGGTAGTTTGATTTTTGAGCGGTCGGTTGTCCAGCGCATCCAGCGGCCGGTGTCTTCCAGCGGTTCCAGTTCGTGCGTGTCGCTGATGAAGCGTGTATCGCGTGGGCCAACAACGATTTTGACGACGGTCATGAACTGGTAAGCGGCAAAGACGAGGAGGAATGTCAGCAGGACCAGGGATGGGAGCGAGATGGGGGAGACGCGGAGATGTGATGAAAGGGTTTGTGTCTGGTTGCGGTGAGCCATGAAACTTTGAAAAACTGCTGCTTCCTGTTTTATTGAGACCGGTGACTGGTGACCGGTGACGGTTGACCAATGCGTATCGAGTGTGTTTTTTGCCAGAGGGTATTGTAGCACAGGTCTGGGAGATGTGTGCAAGTGCGGCGAAGCCGTCAGTGAGCAAGCGGTTGCGTATTTGCGTGAAAATACGGGAGCTATTATTGCACGATCCAGGCTTTCCTTTTGGTATAATATCTGTAGCATAGCAAGGAAAAATGAGGATATTTGCTGACTGCAAGCAGGAAGGAGAACCGTCATCAGTGGACGTCCAGCCTATGGAGCGAGATGATTACGATGCGCCGTGGAAAGACATTCTCGAACACTATCTGCCGCTGTTTTTTGCCTTCTTTTTCCCAAACATCTATGCGGAGGTAGATTGGGATAAAGGCTTTGTGTTTCTCGATACAGAATTGGATAGTCTGTCGCGCAATGCAGCAGCGGGGAGACGAGTGGCGGATAAGTTGGTGCAGGTCTGGACCAAAGAAGGAACATCTGTCCGTGTGTTCATTCACATTGAGGTGCAAAACTGGGAAGAAGGCATCTTTCCGCACCGGATGTTTGAGTATAACTATCGTATCTATGATAGCAAACAGGCCGAGGTGGTTAGCCTTGCCATCCTGGGAGATGAGCGAGTTACGTGGCGACCGACGACCTATCACCGCGAACGGTGGGGATGTTCGACAACTTTCACGTTTCCAATGGTGAAACTGACAGATTATCGTGACCACTGGGAATGGTTGGAAGAGCAAGGCCGCTCCAATCCATTTGCATTGATGGTGATGGCGCACCTGAAGACGCAAGACACGCGGAACAAACCGGATGAGCGATTGGAGTGGAAGCAAACGCTCTCGCACATGTTATACGAGGGAACCTATGCCGAAGACGATGTGCGCAATATGTTTCGGGTGCTTGATTGGATGTTGCATTTGCCAGAAGACCTGGCACTGCGTTTCTGGCAAGGGCTCCAACAGTATGAGGAGGAAAAGAATATGCCATACATAACGAGTGTCGAACGCATCGGGATACAAAAGGGATTGGCGCAGGGACTAGAGCAGGGGTTAGAGCAGGGACGTCTGGAGGGACGTCTGGAAGGACGTCTGGAAGGACGTCTGGAAGGGCTAGGTCGAGGCATCCGTAGCATGTTGAAGGTGCGGTTTGGCGCAGAGGGGCTGGCTTTAATGAAGGAGATCGAGGCAATCAGAGATGTGGAGATGCTGGAAGAGATACAGCAAGCTCTGGAAAGCGTCGAGAGCCTTGAAGAACTGCACAAGATTGTGGAACGCATTGGAATGCAACGAGGATTAGAGCAAGGATTGCAGCAAGGGCTAAATCGGGGTATTCGTAGCATGTTGAAGGTGCGGTTTGGTGAAGAGGGTTTGGCTTTGATGAAAGAGATCGAGGCGATCAAAGATGTCGCGATGTTGGAGAAGATACAGCAAGCTCTGGAAAGTGTTGAGAGCCTTGACGAACTTCGCACCCTTTTCCCTGATCCAAATACAGAGGCGAGTACTGGCGCATCGTGCTGACCATAGACGGTGGCCCTTAGCTGTCCGTCATTCTGCATTCTGCATTCTTAGTTGTTGCCCCTGGGTACGTCAACCGGTTGCAAGAGCAGTGCATGTGGCCCGGCTCTGGCCGGGTCTGCTTTTTTGCCACCGCTGAGGGGGGCGCGGTTGCCGTTTTCTGTTTCGTAGAGTCCCATAACCAGGCTGTAGGTGCCGGGAGGGATGTCTGGAGGGAGTTGCAATGGGAGTGGGACGGCGTGCTGGCTGCCTGTCTGCCACGTGCTGGTGGGTGTCCCGCTGGCTCCGCCCGGCGGGACGTCTGTTTGCGCGATTTTTGTCCCTTTCCGGTCGAGCAGGTGGAGAAAGACGCGGTAGTCTGTGTCTGGCGTTGTGCGTGTGCCCCACGAGGGGGTGACAGTGATGGTGTTGGTCTGGCGGGTTATGGTGATGCCGTGTAGGTGCAAGGATTCGGCAAATTGTGCATTGATGGGTTGTGCGCAGGGGTGCGGAAGTTGGAAAATCTGCGCATACTCAATGTCATGCATGGT
>CAYFVX010000152.1:0-7985 GCA_964346425.1 uncultured Chloroflexaceae bacterium
CTCCTCAGTGTCAACCCCGTTGAGGATACTCCACGGTATTCTGTGGTGCTACCCGAGTTTCCATTTCCGAAACGGTTGCCTGTCTGATGGTTTTTTGCTGTGCAGCAAAAACCATCAGACAGACAGTTGCCAGTGAGCTTTTTTTCTCGCTGGCGTTACTTCTTGTGTGGAAGAAATTCGTTGGTAAATGCTTCTGCTGGCGAAATCATTTGCGGGATTAAGTCGCGCTCGTTCATCCACTTAGCATACTCTTGCCAGACTTCCATCTGTTGCTCACCCCAGTGCGGCGCATCTGCCTGATACTGGGTTGCCAGATAGGTCTGGCTGGCATCCACCAGTTCTTCGTCCAGTTCGGGAACTGCGTCCAGGAGGATGGTAGCTGCTTCTTCAGGTTGCTCAATGGCAAACTGGTAGCCCTGGCTACTGGCCTGGACAAAGCTCCTGACGATTTCTGGTTGCTCTGCAATCATTTGCTCACTGGTTATCAGTACTGGTGAGTAGTAATCTGGCAGGCAATCCATGTCGTTGATCATGAGCATGTTCAGGTCAACACCACGAATGTCTGCTTCGATGCCGGTCCATCCCTGAAAGACCCAGGCGAAATCTACATCCCCGCGCTCGGTTGCGACAAAGAAGTCGCTGCTGCCAATGTTGACAAATTCCACCTGCTCGAAATCTGCTCCCTCACATTCCATCAAACCACTGATAACCGCTTCTTCTATTGGTGAACCGAACGCGCCATATTTTTTGCCGGCAAAGTCGCTGGCACTGGTAATGTTTTCTTCGGCGCGGCTGGCGAAGCCGCTGGTGTTGTGCTGGATGATTGCTGCAATTGAAACGACAGGCACTTGCTCGGCGCGAGCCTGCGTGACGAATTCCTGGTAGGAGACGCCAAAAGCAAGTCGCCCCGTGGCTACCAATTGTTCAACTGTGCCTCCTTCCTGCGCCTGTACTATTTCAACTTCCAGCCCATTGTCACGGTAGTAATCTTTCTGCTGCGCAACATATAGTCCTGTATGGTTGGTATTGGGTGTCCAGTCAAGCCCCACTTTCACGGAGGTTAAAGACTCAGTGTCTGCTTTTTGCTCATTTTGCTGAGATGATTCTGTGGCCGGGTCATCTGCTGCGCTTTCTGCACCACCATTGGGCGGCGCAGCAGGTGGCTGCTGTGTTCCACAGGCGGCCAGCATGAGTGCGATCAGGAGGATAACCAGACCTGCAACCGAATGTTTTGTTGTCCCTGTTTTCTTTGCTTGCCTACGTTTTTTCATGGGTTCTTTGCTCCATCATTCCAGGGCGTGAGCCATCGCTCCAACGCCATAATTACGAGAAACAATCCGACGGTCAACAGTGATGTTGCGACAATTGCGACAAATACCTGGTCTGTGCGGAATGCACGCAGCGAGCGAGCAATATATACTCCGAGACCAGCACTGGCTCCTATCCACTCGGCCAGCACGGCACCTATCACACTGTAGGTGATGGCTACTTTGAGGCCACTAAAGATAGAGGGCAATGCAGAGGGGAGGCGCAGCAACCAGAGCATTTGCCAGCGGCTTGCGTTCATTGCCTGCATCAGCCGCACGGTGTCGGGGTCGCTGGTGCGCAGGCCATCCACGGTGTTGATAACCAGTGGAAAGAACATCACCAGCGTGACGACAATGACTTTGGGCAAAAGACCAAAGCCAAAGCCTACAACCAGGAGTGGGGCTATCGCCACGATAGGCATGGTCTGGGAGGCTACCAGCAGGGGATAGATGGCTCGACGTATGAGCGGCGATGTGTCCAGCAGCAGGGCCAGGGTAAACCCTATCACGAGTGCCAGTGTTGTACCGAGGGCGGTTGTCAGCAGGGTTGTGGTAGTGTGGTGCTTGAGTACCGGCAGGTCGTGGACGGCTGTGCGGGCTATCTGGCTCGGTGGTGGCAGCAACCAGTCTGGGACTTCTAGCGAGCGAACCACGATCTCCCAGCCAACCAGCAATCCGATTGCCAGCAGTAATGTTGGGACATAGCTGGTAATCGCCTGTTTGAAATGGTGCAGCGGTAGTAGCAACCGGTGTTGGATGGCGGGTGAAGCGGTCATATTTGCTTTTTTCATAGTCATGGCGTTCCCTACCTGTTCGTGACGTTGAGATCAAAAGAGCCGCTCTTTCCAGGTAGGAAAAAGCGGCTCTTTTCGATACTTCTCTTTTGCAGCACGAGATATGCTTCCCTACGCTGGCTTTACCCAGGTCAGGTTCAAAGGGTCAGCGACATGGATCAGGCCGCTATCTCAGCCAGGCTCTCCTGGCCCCCCTAGCTTGTGTTGACTTGGAAAGGTTGCGCAATGCACAAGCACGTGCATTGGTATTCGAGTTAATGTAGCACGAATGACCTATGGTGTCAAGTCTTTTGACAAAAACTGCTTCTCCGTGCTACCATAGCAATTAGAAGTCTTTTTATGGCATTAGCAAAAGCAATGTTCTCTCCAAGTTGAGCAACAATGGCACGAACAAAAGAAGGGAAAAGACGTGGAGCAAACTGATCGGAAAAATCCGAAAACGTCAATGTCTCGCATTTTCTGGCTGGCAACGCTTGTGACAGCCGCATATGTGGTGTGGCGATGGCAAAAACAACGCTTCGCTGAACTTGAACACAATTTGTTGAGTGATTCGTCGGGAATGAATCGCTCGTTGCCGTCCGGTGCAGGGGGAAGTAGGGCTCCTGCAACCAGTGGAAGGACTGCTTCGTCATCTGCTTCATCGGCTGATGCTCCTGCGGCGGCACCAAAACGGCGAACTATTGCGACGAAGGTTCATCGCGGCGAGCCACCAAAGGTAGACATCACTGCTCAGCCACACTTTGGTGAGGTGAAAGTTGCATCCACCGTCCAATCGCCAGACGTAGCACTTTCTACGAACCAGCCTGCTTCGGAATCTCTTGCAACGCCGCAACCGATCGCTGAACCTGAAGCTCCTCCGCAAGTGGCTGAACCGGCTGTGCCTGGGGAAGAACCCTCTTCGTTATCTGAGGGTGAGGAGAGCGATGAAGGTAGTCAGAGTATAGAAAGCGACGAGCCAGATGAGGAAGAGGAGCGTGCTTCTTCTTCTGAGGAGACGGCAGACGAAAGTACCCAGGAAGATGGTGGCGAAGAGTCTGAGGAGGAAAAAAGCGAGGATACAGGAAGCGAAGAACAGGAAACTTCCCGACCAAAGAGTAAAAAATCTTCACGTAGTTCCTCACGTAGTCGCCGCCGCACGACCAAAATCTCCTCAAGTTCATCAAAAAACAAAACAGGGGATGAATAAGAGGGGGGAACTCTTCTCATCTGGGGTTTCTGCGGGAGCCGCGCATGTGTCATATGTAGGGGTCTGATTGGTTTACTCACGTGTGCGGCTCAGGTGGTTTTATTTCTTGGCTATTCACATCCTTTCCATACCGCGTTATTTTCTGTCAATCCTGCGTCCGTTCTTCATTCTGCGCCTGCCTATTAGGATTTGTAGCACTTTCAGTACCTCTTTCTTGTCAAATTCCTTTCCTGGTTGTACAATAAACCATTCAAGAATATACTAAAGGGCTGTCACCTGGAGTCTCTGGTTATTCCTTGAAGAAACAGTGTAATACCCTCATGGAGAAGCACGGTGGATAAAAAGATCGCGCGGTCCATTGATGCTATAGCGACCAACTATCATTCAGGGGCGGCAGAGGTTGCTGCGCAGGGAGCGGAGGTTTTTCTTCAGTGTGCTCGTCATGAGCGGTCGGTGACGCTTGAAGATTTTCGCCAGGAGTTGCTTGAGGTAGGATATGCGCTCATTCATGCCCATCCTGCGATGGCTCCGCTGGTTAATCTCGTCAATACGTTGTTGTGGAATATTGATGCTTCCCGTTCGTTGCAGGCAATGCAGCGAACCGTTGTAGATGTTGCTATGAGCTTCAAGCATCAGATACATATTCGGGAGGCGGCTATTGCTGAACTCGTATTGACGCTCATTCCGGAGAAAGCCCGCATTGTGACCATTAGCCGCAGCACGACCGTTCAGGCGGCTCTGCGCCACGCGCAACATGCCGGGCGACGCTTCAGTGTGGTGTGTGCAGAAGGGCGACCGGGCTATGAAGGCCGTACTATGGCGAGTGAATTGAATGAGTATGGGGTTGCGGTGACGGTGGTTATTGATGCACTGGCGATTTCAATGGCTGCTGAGGCGGACCTTGTGCTGGTTGGGAGTGACCATGTACGCGATAATGAACTGGTCAATAAGGTTGGCACGTATGGTCTGGCACTTGCAGCACAGGCCAGCAATGTGCCTATGTATGCGTTGTGTGGCAGCAGCAAATTTTTGCCGCCTGGCTATCATCTGCCACATCAGGTGAAGTGTCCCCCTGAGCAGGTCTGGAATGAGCCTCCTTCCCAGGTCAAGGTGCAGAATCTCTATTTTGACCATACGCCGCTCAGTTATCTTGCGGGTATTGTGACCGAAAAAGGGGTGCTGCCGACTGTGGGTATTGAGGCGTGGCTGGCCTCTATCAAGCTCCACCCGACATTGGAAGATATCTAAATGACGTTTTACGCCTTCTGCACGATGGTCTGGTAGATAGCGAGTGTTTCGCGGGCTGTTTGTTCCCAGGAAAAGCGGGCTGCCTGCGGTGGTCCAAGTTGGCGCAGGGTTGCTTGCTGGTCTTCATCGTGCCAGATACGTTCGAGTGCGTTTGCCCATGCTTCGACATCCTGCGGTGGCAACAAGAGCGCGGCATCGTCGGCTACTTCAGCCAGGCTTCCTCCATCTGCTATGAGTGTTGGTGTGCCACACGCCAGTGCTTCCACGACGGGGAGTCCAAATCCTTCGTAGAGTGAGGGGTTGGCATAGAACACACACGCGTTATACAGCCAGAGGAGATCATCCATAGAGACTTGCCCGACAAACACGATGCGTTCGCCCAGTGCGAGGTCACGCACTTCATTGAAAATTGCTTCATCGTGCCAGCCGCGTCCGCCAGCCACAACCAGGCGATAGTCTGTGTGTTTGCGGCGGTTCATGCAGACCCGCAATGCCCGCAGCAGGGTGGAAAGGTTTTTGCGTGGCTCCAGGGTGCTGACAAACAGGCCAAACGAGCCGGCTTCCAGCAAACATGGTTTTTGCGTGTGCAGGTCTTGTCCAATGAGGCGTGTTTCGCCGGTTTGCAGTTGGAGGGGTTTGAAGCGTGGGTCAGCGGCTTCATACACGACGTTGATACGTTCCGGGGGGATTTTGAGCAGTTCGCATATGTCGTTGCGCGTATTTTGTGATACGGCAATGATGGCGTCGGCATGCTCGGCAGAGGTTTGTACCTGGCTGTAATAGTGTTTTGCCTGTTCATCCAGGATTTCTGGGTAGTGCATGAAAGCAAGGTCGTGGATGGTGATAACTGCGCAACAGGGGCGGCGCAGGGGGGCTATGAAGTCTGGGCAGTGCAAGATGTCCAGCCGGAGCCGGAGCAATTCGGTTGGCAGGCTCCAGGGTTCAAAGTGGTGATGGGGTGGGGTGATGAGCGTGGCGTGGCGCAGATGATTGTGAGGGGGGGTCACCAGGGGTTGTTGTTGCTTGAGGTGTTGCAAGGCAATGAGGTTATCGCCGCTACTGCCAACCAGTGGTGCAAGTGCCGAGATGAGTTGCCGGGTGTATTGGGGAATGCCGCCGCCTCGATAGGCATTGAGGCGGGCGTCAATGCCGATACGCATGAGCAGTATCCTCGATTTCAAGCGTCAGTCCATCATAGGCAAGTTGCACATTTGCGGGGAGTTGTGCATTCACGCTGGCATGGTCCAACGTGTGCGTCATATGTACCAGAAAGGCTCGCCGCGGGCGCAGGTCGGCGATGACGGACAGGGCTTCATCTAGCGAGAAATGGGTGGGGTGGGGTTTGTAGCGCAAGGCGTTGAGTACGAGTGTGTCCAGGTTTTGCAGTTTGTGCATGCTGTCTGATGGGATGGCACTGGCGTCGGTGACGTATCCCAGGTTGCCTATACGGTAGGCGGTGATGACCATGTCGCCATGCATTATATCCATTGGGAGGATGTGCAGTGGCCCGATACTAAAAGGGCTGGTGACGGGGATGAGTTCAAGCAGTGGACGGCTTGAGCCGCGGTTGGCCCCCCCGCCAAACGCATAGGCAAACATCTGGCGAACGTATTCCAGGGTGTCAGGATAGCCATAAATAGGGATTGTCCCCTGGCGGTCTGTCAATGGGCGCAGGTCGTCAATACCGGCGATGTGGTCGAAGTGGTGATGGGTAAGCAATACGGCGTCAAGCCGCCGGAGACCGGTAGCCAGGGCCTGGTTGCGGAAGTCCGGTCCCGCATCAATGAGAATGTTTTGCTGGTTGTTGTGCAGCAGGGCCGAGGTGCGGGTACGACGGTTGTGTGGGTTTTCTGAACAACAGACCGGACAGTCACAACCGATGATGGGGATGCCTTGTGATGTGCCGGTGCCTAAGAATGTTAGTTTCATTGGATTTGCTCGGTAAACATGGTAGCATGAAACGCATGATAGAGATGATGATAGCATACTGCTGCATGACACGCAAGGTGTAGCCAACAAAGAAGGAGCAAGCATGATAGCTGCTATGGTGAAGTTCGTGCGTTTTCAACTCCCTGTCTGGTTTGTTCTTCCCTTCGCCGGCCTTATTTTTCTGAGTGGGTTGGGCGGTGGGTTTTATGCTTCTGAGTTGCTCGCTCCCGCGACCACATGCCCGGAAACGCCGGAGGTGTGTGAGGAGTTCGGGGTTTTCTGGCAAGCCTGGGATCTGGCGGATAATCATTTTGTTGATCCGGAAGCCATCAATCCTGACAATATGATCGAGGGGGCAGTGAATGGGATGCTGAACACGCTTGGTGATCAGGGACATACCCGTTTTCTTTCTGCCGAATCTGCTCAACGCTGGAATGAGTCGCTTTCTGGCGAATATGAGGGGATCGGTGCGTATCTTGATATGCACGAGGGAAAACCGATTATTTCTGAGCCGATTGAAGGTTCGCCAGCAGAGGAGGCTGGACTGGAGGCGGGTGATTTTATTTTGCGGGTGGATGGTCAGGATATGATGGGGCTGTCCATTGAAGAGGTTGCAAATACTATTCGTGGCCCCAAGGGTACGGAGGTGACGCTGACGCTGCAACGGCCGGGCAAAGAGGGCGAATTTGATGTGACGGTGAAGCGGGATACGGTGGAACTTCCCAGTGTGAGCTGGGCGATGTTGCCTGGTGATATTGCGCTGGTGCAGCTTGATTCGTTTGCGCAACGTTCTGCGGATGAGATGCAGAAGGCACTTACTGAGGCGCAGGAGCAGGGAGCAAGGAAGCTTATTCTCGATTTGCGCAATAATCATGGGGGGTTTGTGCATGAAGCTATCGGGATTGCCAGCCAGTTTTTGCCGGAGGGAACGCCGGTGCTCATTGAGCAGGATCGCAATGACAACCGTGAGATAACTGAAGCACGGGGGGGCGGGGTGGCTCTGGATATTCCGATGGTGGTACTGGTGAATTTCAATACGGCCAGTTCTGCGGAAATTCTCTCTGGTGCGTTGCAGGATGAAGGGCGGGCAATGCTGGTTGGTGTGCGCACGGTGGGAACAGGTACGGTGTTGTCGCAATACGATCTCCAGGATGGAGCCAAGTTGTTGCTAGGGACGGTGCAATGGCTCACGCCTGATGGTCGGTTGATTCGCAAGCAGGGGATTGAGCCGGATGTTGAGATTGCGCTACCGATGGATATTGCACCGTTCTCGACCATAGATGTGGATAGGGTGTCTGAGGAGGAATTGCAGGAAGTGGAAGATGTGCAA
The DNA here is from genome assembly GCA_964346425.1 of uncultured Chloroflexaceae bacterium. Classification (GTDB taxonomy): domain Bacteria; phylum Chloroflexota; class Chloroflexia; order Chloroflexales; family Chloroflexaceae; genus JAAUSY01. The sequence goes on from CAYFVX010000152.1 coordinate 7,795, forward strand.
CTCCAGGAGGCGATTGAGGTATTGGAGGAGCAGGAGTAGATTCTGGGGGCAGGGTTCTGGGGGCGGGGTTTTGGGGGCAGGGTTCGGGATTCAGGGTTCGGGATTCCATTGGTCAGAATCGTAGCAGCGGTTTTTAGACTCTGTTGGTCCATGTGTTTTGGGTGATAAGGTAGGGGTTTGGCACCGCCAAA
>CAYFVX010000153.1:0-7952 GCA_964346425.1 uncultured Chloroflexaceae bacterium
GATGACGCGGCGATGGGAGGACGGGAAGGGGCACCGCACCGCCGCACCGTCGCGCCGCCACATCATCACGCTGTTGCCCCACTATTGACGGATGACCTGTTTTCCACCGAGGCCGGGTTGATTACACAGCGCGAGGTGCGCTTGCTCAGTCTGGCGGAACTGGCACTCGCGCCCGGCATGGTCGTATGGGACATTGGGGCCGGGAGTGGCGCAGTCAGCATCGAAGCGGCGCGGGCACATCCCGATATGGAGATTTATGCCATCGAGCGACGTGAGGGGATGGGTCAGCACATCCGCGAAAATGTACGCCGCCATGCTGTTCAAAATGTGCATTTAATCACCGGCAGTGCGCCGCAGATTTGCCATGATCTGCCTGACCCGCATGCCGTGTTTGTTGGTGGGAGTGGCGGGTATCTGGAAGCGATTATCACGACAGCAGAGCAGCGTCTGTACCCCGGTGGTCGGTTGGTAATCAATCTGGTAACGTTGGAAAACCTGCATATAGCACGAGCATGTTTGCCTGCTGCGCAAGTCGTGCAGGTGCAGATCAATCAAGGAGTACCCATTATGGAAATGCTGCGGTTTGAGGCACGAAATCCGGTGTTTGTCGTAACGTGGAGCAAGCCATGCGATTGACGATTGTTGGTGTCGGACCGGGTGATCCGGAATTGATAACGCTCAAGGGAATACGGGCAATTGAAGCTGCCCATCTAGTGTTTGTGCCTGCCAATCGGGACGGGAGCGAAAGTCTGGCCCTGCGTATTGCTGAACCGTGGATTGATACGACCCGCCAGCAGGTGGTGCAACTGTCGTTGGCAATGACGAAACAACGGGCAGAGGCGGATCCATTCTATGCGGCTGCCAGTGCCGAGATTGCTGCAACATTTGCTGCGCACGCAGCCAGCAACGCGGAGCTGTGCGGCGTCTATCTACTGCTGGGAGACCCGCTACTCTATGGCACGTTTGCGGCCATTGGGCGCGAACTGGCAATACATGCCCCGCACATTGCGATAGATATTGTCCCGGGCATCACTTCTTTTGCTGCAACCGCAGCACGGGCGCAGATGGTGCTTGGCTCCGGGGATGAACGAGTGGCGATTGTTCCTGCGAATGATGACCTGGACGTCAGTGCATTGCGTTGTCTGTTGACAGACTATGAGACACTGGTGTTGATGAAGGTCGGGCGGGTGCTGCCCCAGATACTTGATGCGCTGGATGAACTCGGGATGCTGGAATCCGCCCTGTTTGCCGAACGCGTGGGTATGCCCGAAGAGGAGATTGTGCGTGATGTGCGCATGTTGCATGGGCAGCAGCGGTCTTATCTGTCGCTGCTGGTGGTGCGACGGGAGGGAGCGATGGGATGAACCAGGTCTTCTTCATTGGCGCGGGGCCAGGAGCACCGGACCTTATCACGGTACGGGGACGCGATATTATTGCCCAGGCGGATCTTGTCCTTTATGCTGACAGTCTGGTGCAGGAGAGCGTGGCCCACCTCGCTCGCAAAGCTGATGCGCAGGTCATCGGGTCAGCCGGCATGCATCTGGAACAAATCGTCAGCCTGATGGTTGAGGCAACCCGTGCGGGCAAACTCGTCGCACGGGTGCATACCGGTGATCCCACGCTCTATGGAGCTATTCAGGAGCAGATAGCTGGTCTGCAAGCAGCCGGTATTTCCTGTGAGATGGTACCGGGGGTAACGGCTGCGTTTGCGGCTGCGGCGCGGCTTGGTGCATCGCTCACGTTGCCGGACGTCACCCAGACGCTTATTCTGAGCCGCGTGGCTGGCCGCACTGCTGTGCCCGAACGGGAAGAACTCGCTACGCTGGCGGCGCATGGGGCATCGCTGGTGCTTTACCTCAGCATCGGGCAGATTGAGCGGGTGGTTGAAACGGCGCTGGCAAGCGGTGGCTATACCGCCCAGACCCCGGTGGCAGTGGTGCATAAAGGAACCTGGCCCGATGAACAGATAATCGTGGGAACGCTGGCGGATATTGTTGCGCAGGTGCGATCCGCTGGCTATACCCGCCACGCGCTCATTATCATTAGCCCGACTCTGGCACATACGATGCCAACCTCCTCGAAGTTGTATGACCGCATGTTTGTGCATGGCTTTCGGGGAGATGCGATGGAAAGACGCAGCGAGGAGGGGATGAAGGACGCACCGCCGTCCCTCCGCACCCCCATCGCGCCGTCGCACCACCACCCGTCGCACCCTCACAGCGTCGTAATCATCGCCGTGACACAGGCAGGCGCACGGCTGGCGGGACGACTGGCGCAGCAACTGTCCGCGGATACGGCTCTGCCGGCTCATTGTGTCGCCGAGCCAGCAACCATACATTATGATGGTTCGGCATTGCAAGAAGTGCGCCGTTGCTGGACACGCTATCGCAACCTGGTACTGGTCATGGCAAGCGGTATTGCGGTGCGGGCAATCGCGCCATTGCTGGACAGCAAAAGGAGCGACCCTGCTGTGGTCTGCCTGGATGAAGCTGGTCATTCAGTAATCCCGTTAATCGGGGGACATCGTGCGGGTGCAAATGCCCTGGCACAGCGGATTGCGGCCTTCACCGGTGGGCATGCGGCTATTACAACTGCCAGCGATGTGCAAGGGAAACCGGCTCTTGACCTCCTCGGTCACGCGGAGGGCTGGACTGTCGATCCGGCCAGTGCGCTGACGCACGCCAGTGCATGTCTGGTGAATGACCAGACCGTCGGCGTCTATATTGAACCGCAGTTGACGGTAGCACAGCAGCAGGCGCAGGCATGGCTCCGACAGGTGGACAATCTGGTGCTGGTGCAACGGCTGGATGAACTCACGACAGACAGCTACGCGGCGGGTATCATCATCACCCATCGTCAATTGGATGCGCAATACCACCCCCTGCTACGCAAAAGCGTGGTGGCCTATCCGCCACTACTGGTGGTTGGCATTGGTTGCCGTGTGGGAACCAGTGCTGATGAATTGTGTGCAGCTCTGGAAACGATATTGCTGGAAAACGGACTGGTGCGCGAGAGTGTCGCCACTATTGCAACCATCAATTTGAAAGCAAAGGAAGCGGGATTGCACCGTATGGCTGAAAGTATGGGCATCCCGCTACGCTTCATTGATGAAGACCGCGTGCGAGCCATAGACGTTGCTCACCTCTCCAGCATTAGCGCAGCCAGCGAGAACCTGGACTTGCCCGGTGTCGCGGAACCATGTGCGCTTATCGCATCTGGTGGCGGAGTGCTGCTTGGCCCACGCCGCAAGTTTGCGCAATGTACCGTAGCCCTTGCATTGATGACGCACGCACCAAACGGCAAACTCGCGCTGATCAGCATTGGCCCTGGTGATGTTGCCCAGATGACGATTGCAGCCCGCGAAGCACTCCAATCTGCCGAGGTGGTTATTGGGTACCATACCTATATTGACCTGGTGCGCCCGTTGCTATCGCCGGACCAGGAAGTTATCGCCGGACCGATGCGGCAAGAGATGCAACGGGCAGCGCAGGCGTTGGATATGGTGGCAGCCGGGCAGCGGGTAGCCCTCATCAGTAGCGGTGATGTGGGACTGTATGGTATGGCGGGACCGGTCTTTGAGCTGCTGCGCCAGCGTGGGTGGCAGGGCGACTCGCCACTGGTTGAGACGTATCCCGGCGTGAGCGCATTTCAGGCAGCCGCCGCACGGGTCGGTGCGCCCATCAATCACGACGTCTGTACCATCAGCCTCAGCGATTTGCTGACCGACTGGAGCGTTATTGAGCAACGGCTACTGGCGGCAGCCCGGGCTGATTTTGTGGTGGCTCTCTACAACCCGCGTAGCCGCAAACGCGACTGGCAACTTGCGCGGGCGCAGGACATTCTGCTGTCAGCACGTCCCGACAGCACGCCGGTTGCGCTGGTGCGCAACGCGACCCGTCCTGATGAAACGGTCATCCGCACGACCCTCGCCGCATTGGATGTATCACTTGCCGACATGGGAACGGTTGTGATAGTTGGCAACCGCCAGAGCTACACGATTGGCGATCGGATGGCTACTCCGCGCGGCTATACTTCCGAGAGTGCAACAGGCGGGGCAGCGACGATGCACCGAGGCGACGAGGCGACGGACGGGGCAGCAACGATGCGCCGTGGCGACGAGGCCATGGGCGGGGCAGCGACGATGCACCGAGGCGACGAGGCGACGAATTCGCACCCTCGCGTCGTCACACCGTCGCACCCTGCTCCACCGTCGCCCCATCCAGACATCGCATCCTATCCCATCACCCTCACTCACATCCAGGATGTCCTGGCACTGGTCGTGGGTGGTGGCAAGGTGGGCGAACGCAAAATAGGTGGACTGTTAGATGCCGGCTTGCGGGTACAGCTTATCAGCCCACAGGCGACACCGCAGTTGCAAGCGTGGGCTGAAGTCGGCAGAATTGTATGGATACGGCGTAGCTTCCAACCTGACGACATCGTACACCTTGCAGAAGCATCGCTGGTCTTTGCGGCAACAGACCAGCGAGACATCAATCAGCAGATTGCGCAGGCAGCAGCAGAACGTGGGCTGTTATGCAATGTCGCTGATGCCGCAGACGAGGGGACATTCCACGTACCGGCGGTCTATCGCGGGTGCGGTGTGATGGTAGCCGTCAGCACCATGGGAGAAAGTCCAGGTCGTGCCGCACACGTGCGCGATACCATAGCGGAGATGCTGAATGATGAATGGTAAAGCCTATCTGGTTGGGGCTGGCCCCGGCCACCCTGAACTCATCACCGTGCGTGGAATGAATCTCCTACGCCGTGCCGAGGTGGTTGTCTACGACCACCTGATTGCCCGCGAACTGCTGTTGGAAACAGAACCGCATGCGCGGCTCATCTTTGTGGGCAAGCAGGCCAGACGCCATACCCTGCCGCAGGAACAAATCAATCAGATACTCATTGAGCAAGTACAGGTGGGGAACCAGGTGGTGCGGCTCAAAGGTGGTGACCCGTTTGTTTTTGGCCGCGGTGGGGAAGAGGCCCTGGCACTCGCGCAGGCTGGCCTGCCGTATGAAGTGGTACCAGGCGTATCATCGGCAGTCGCCGTGCCAGCCTATGCGGGTATTCCCGTAACACAGCGTGGCATGTCAACAGCCTTCGCCGTTGTGACCGGCCATGAAGCCGCCCACAACCTGCCGCTCTCCACCGACTGGGACGCACTGGTGGCGATGCCCACGCTCGTTATCCTGATGGGGCTTACCTGGATTGGTGATATATGCGATCGGTTAATAACCGCCGGGCGGGCTGCACAAACGCCGGCATGTGCCGTAAGTTGGGGCACAACCGATCAGCAGCAGGTCGTGCGGGCAACTCTGGCAACATTGCCGACGGTGCTGGCTGATTGTCAGTTTCCATCACCTGCGGTGGTAGTCGTAGGCGATGTGGTATCATTGGCGGATGAACTGGCCTGGTTCCAACCAGATGGTCACGCGGAAGGGTTTGTGAGGTGAAATGATGCTGGATGTACCGCGGCTGATCATTGCTGCACCCATGAGTGGAAGTGGCAAAACAACGATTGTCGCCGGGCTGATTGCCGAACTGGTGGCCCGTGGGATGCGGGTTGCCCCGTTCAAAGTGGGGCCAGATTACATTGACCCCTCCTATCATACGCTGGCAGCAGGCCGAACCTGCCACAATCTGGATGCCTGGATGCTGCCACCTGAATGGATTGCCTCTGTGCTGGCACGCCATGCCAGCGATGCAGATATTGCGCTCATTGAAGGCGTGATGGGCCTGTTTGATGGCTACTCTGGTAGTGATGACAGCGGTAGCACGGCCCACATTGCTCGCCTCACCGCTACACCGGTGCTGGTGGTGCTCGATTCCCGTTCAATGGCGCGTACCGCAGCCGCGTTGGTCAAAGGGTTGCACGACTTTGACCCACAGGTGCAGGTTGCTGGCGTTGTCCTCAACCGTGTCGGCAGTCCGAAACATGTGCAGATGCTCACCGCTGCCATCGATTCGGAGGCCGGTGTGCCAGTTGTGGGGTATCTGGGACGTGAAGAGACGCTCCAACTGCCCGAACGCCACCTTGGGCTGGTTCCTACTGCTGAGCCAGGCCGCTGGCAGGGATGGATCGAGCAGGCTCGCTTGCGGGTTACGGCGTCAGTTGACGTTGACCGTGTGCTGGAGCTTGCGGGGTATAGCGACGCGATGCAGCGACGAGGCGATGCAGGAGGCGACAACGTGACGACGCGACGAGGCGATGCAGGGGGCGATGACGTGACGGCGCGGCGCAGCGACGGAGGAGTGGGGAGCGGATTCGTCGCACCGTCGCACCATCGAACCGGTGCGTCTTCCCCTTCCCCGTCGCACCCTCCAACCATCGCAGTTGCGCGGGACACAGCGTTCAGCTTCCTCTACGAACAAAACCTTGACCTGCTGCGCGAGGCAGGTGCAGAGCTTGCGTTCTTCAGTCCACTGCATGATGATGCGTTGCCGGCGAACACGCACGCCCTCTACCTGTGCGGCGGTTTTCCCGAACTCTATGCTGCCACGCTTGCTGCCAATACTCGTATGCGCACAGCTATTCGGGCAGCGGCTGAGACGAATATGCCCATATACGCCGAGTGTGGTGGCCTGATGTACCTGACCGAGTCGTTGCGTGACCAGGAGGGCAATATCTTCCCGATGGTGGGCATGCTGCCGGGCCAGTCGGCAATGACCAGACGATTGACACTTGGCTATCGCACCATTCAGGGCAACAGCGATAGCTGGCTCTGGCGCGACAATGAGCCGATGCGCGGACATGAGTTTCACTATTCCGTATGGCAGCGCGATGTGCAACTCGCCCCTGCCTGCACTATCCTGGCGGACGAATGGCAGACAGAGCCGCGCACGGAAGGCGCACAGGTGCGGCATGTCATTGCTTCCTACGTACACTTGCATTTTCTCGCCTATCCCGTGCTGGCCGAGCGGTTTGTGACTGCTGCCGTCGCATGGCAGAAGGATGCTATGCTATGAAGCAACCCTTGCTGTTTGCGCTGGCTCTGGACTGGCTGGCAGGCGAGCCGCCCACGCCCCTGCACCCGGTCGTCTGGATCGGCAAGCTCATTACCACGCTTGAACAGTATCGTCCGAAATACCCTGTGCCCCATCGTGAATTGCTCTATGGCGCAGGGATGACGCTGCTGTGTGTGGGAGCGTCCGCCATTCCTGCGCTGCTGCTGGAGCGCACACTGCACAAAAAATACGGACATAATCATCCTGCGGTGCTCATGCTCACTGCTGCACTGCTCAAGACAACCTTTGCGTGGCGCACCCTGTTTCAGGCTACCGATCGGGTCGCATGCGCATTGGAAACCAACGATCTCGACGCGGCCCGTGCTGCCCTACGCTGGTTGGTGAGCCGCGATACTGCAACGCTGGATGAATCGTTGATTGCGGCAGCCGCTATCGAGTCCCTGGCAGAAAACGCAAGTGATTCAGTCGTTGCCCCCCTCTGCTTCTACGCATTGTCTGGGCTGCCAGGTGTGGTTGCCTATCGTGCGGTCAATACGCTTGATGCAATGGTTGGCTATCGTGGTACCTATGAATACCTGGGCAAAGTGCCTGCTCGTATGGATGACCTGCTGAATCTGCTGCCTGCGCGGTTGACGGCAATGTGTATCGTGGTGGTCTCCGTTGCGGGCAACCACAGCAATATGAAACAGGCATGGCACGTTCTGTGGAACGAGCATGCTTGCACCGCCAGCCCCAATGCTGGTTGGCCGATGAGCGCAATTGCCGGGGTTACCGGTGTGCGGTTGGAAAAGCAAGGGCACTACTGCCTCAATGCTGCAGGTCGCGCACCCACCGTTGCGGATATTCGCCATGCTGAATGGGTGATGCAGGCAGCATTGCTGCTAGCTATAGGGGTGGTGGTAGCGGCGGGGCGGCGGGGCGGCGGGGCGAAGGAGTGACGAGGCGACAGGGTGGGGAGCTATAGCTAGGTAGGCACAATCTCCTCA
>CAYFVX010000154.1:0-7950 GCA_964346425.1 uncultured Chloroflexaceae bacterium
GGGGAGTGTGAGGGAACCTGGTTCCCTCACGCACCCAATGGTGACACCCATTGAGGGACGGCGTCCCCTCGCAACCCCATTCTGGCGGGGGTGTGTTGTTTTTTCGACGAAGTCGAAAAAACAACACACCCCCCAACGATATTCAAAGCTCACTGGGAAACAAATGGATGGTATGAATATCCTGTTGCCGCCCATACCAGTAGCGCAACAGTTGCCTGGGAGCGTCTTTCTCAAAAGTCCCGTCCGAAAGATCAACCTCATATCCATGCGGATAGTGTAAATGCGGAACAAAAATTTCCGTCGGCATCGAAACATCCGCATTGTGGCGAAACGCAAAGGTAAAACGACGCTTGCGCCAATCAAATGCCATATGCAACGGCTCGCCCGCAATAGAGCGCGGATAGGGGCGAACAGCCGTTACCAGCACCCGCCCGCCGGAGTTAATATCCGCTGAAGACGTTTGCTGATCGCGGCTAAAGAGCGAAAAATCCTCGGTGTTCCAATGATCGCCATGATGATTCGTGTTATCAGGCGTATAGTTCCACAGGGTTGCATTCAGAAGATTGGACTCAATGGCTTGAAAACTCGTATCCATAGCCCACGCCTGCAAACCAAACCAGCGAAGCCAGAAACTGAGATTCAACGGCATATTGAACGGAACACCATATTCACCTATCAACGTCGGCACCCCACCCAATCGCTCCATACTATCGCGCTTGATAGCAGCCAATTGGGCATGAAACATCCGCTGGATCCGCCGGTTGCCAAAAACAAAGCGTCGTTTCTTCACATCAACATTGAGAAAAGGCAAATACAAACGGATAAACAGCGTCATATAGTCATACCAATGGGTAGCATTCACAATATTGGGCGCATCATGCGCAGACCAATGCGGCATATCGAGATAGGGCATCGTTTCAACAAACATGAGAGAGGCTGGTTCAACGGTGCGTATAGCACGAGAAAACCGATTGATGAAGGGACGCAGATAATCCTGCCCAAAATCAACCCGGTGAAGCTCCTGACCACGCCTGACGTAGCTAAAATGATGAGGACGCAACAGGCAGGGTTGCTCCTGACTATTCATATCCCACACCCCATTTTCACGCCAGACGCAATCATAGCCAGGCTTCCAGACGTTGACCCCTTCAGCATTCAACTTTGCCGTGCCATAAGAGCGCAAACCACGCCAACCAAGACGCCAGATTTCCACCTCCTGCGGATAGCCAGCCGCCAATAACATCGTCTGCAATGGCGTGGGTGAAGGGCCAATACGCAAACCCAGGTGCCCTTCATGGCGATGCAGACTACCCAACCCGATGTATCCCCGTGACGGTTCATTCATCGAACCAAAGCCAACTACATTGGGCAATCCTTTGAGCCTCTGCGCCACCTGCCTGAACGCATTGATATAATGGCGTTGTAAATATTCCTGCACCGGCTCCCCTTCAATCATCGTTTTGGGAGCAAAATCATCCCCCCCAAAAAAGAGGGTGAACATGGTTGCCGCAGCAAATCGGGTATAGTTCATAGACCAGTGCGAAAGAAGCGGCTGGGGGTCAAAGGGATGAACCAGCGCGGCATGCGTGGGGTAAAAGAGACGGATATCCATCCCCACCACATCAAATGTCCAGCCAGGCGCACCATCACCGCCGGACATTCGGCTCCAGAGGTCTTGATGGGGGTCTATGAACAGGTCAAGATCATAATCACCCGCACGCCGCACCACCTGGTACAGATAGTCGAGATAAGCTTCATCATAACACCCCGGCCCTTCGTGTTCCAGAGCTTCCCAGGTTACCACAAAACGCAAGAAGGTAAAGCCCCACTGACGCAGGCGTGCAAAGTGCTCATCGGCTTCCTCCAGCGGAAATGGACGGTCAACAAAGCTCACATTACGGTGATTGTAAAAGTGCTTGTGGAGAGGGTTTGGAGCGGATGGAATTTTGCTACTACCGCTCACATTGACCCCCCGCAGCATGCGGACACGTCCATATTCATCCTTAAACCAGGGACCATCAATGTGAATTTGTCGCTTCATAGACTTCCACATTAGCGCATCAAACGAAAAACATCAGCAAAAACTTCATTCCGAGCGGGTATTCTCGCTTCATCCGGTGTATCATACACAATCATCAAGGCTTCAGGCTGCCCCAGACAAGAATAGAGAGCCATGCCCTCGGCGTGGTCCGAACCTATCGTGAACGGTAAATTGAACAGAACCTCCAGTCTTTTGCCATCCAGACCAGTCATGCTGTCCTCAGTAAGTTCCAACACATCATGCAGACGAAAAACTTGCATCGCGCCTTCCAGCGACATAGTAGGGCCAGCCAGCAAAAGCATATCCTGACCGTGTAAGCACATATCGCGAATACCCAGCCCATTCAAATCCACAAAATGTTTGCGATAAGGTTTTCCTCCGTCACCTATTTCTTTGAGGGTCAGGATACCCGGCGTTTGTTCTTCAACCTCTATTTCCACTATTATAGCCCATCCACGCAAGACCGGCCCGCGCAGCCCAAGAAATACACGTTGTCCGTGGGCCACGAGACCTTCAACATCAGACCCATTTTCCTTATTGGGGATAGTGAGTTTGAGAAAGGGGCCGAGGTGTTCATCCTGGCTGAGACATTCAATCAGCACATTGCTCTCATCCGTTGTCTGCAACATACCGGCATACAAATGGGTTGACGGATCATCCGGGTGCGTGCAGGTTTTGAAAAGCTGTCCCTCATACATCGGAATACGTGCCATGCTATACCGATTGTATTCTGGCTCCACCAGCGAGAGGCGGTCCAATGCTTTCCCTGATTTTTTGCCTTTTGGTTTTTTCCGCTTGGTGCTCTGTGAGCCGGTTACCCAGAGATAGTTGCCCGAAAAGTCCATACCTTCAACATCTACCTCCTCTTTGAGGTTAAACAGGTCTACAAAGTCTGCGAGATGAAAAGACTGGTGATTTCCATACACAAGCGGTTCAAGCGGTATCAGACGCTCAAGCGTATGAAGTTCATCTGAAGCCGTCCACAAACTGCCATCTGGAGCCATCACCAGCGCAGAGAGATCCGAATGCACCTCTTCTTCATCTGCACCAAAGCGCAACAGAACACGGCTGAGTAAAAAGGGGGCCAATTTTTCCTCCTTCCAGAAATGCGTAGCACCACAGAATATCGTGGAGTATCCTCAACGGAGTTGACCCAGGAGAGCGTGAGGGGACACAAGTCCCCTCGCAACCCCATTCTGGTGGGGTGTGTGCGTTTTTCGACGAAGTCGAAAAACGCACACACCCCACAGTAAAATCCCGTCCACGATGTTTCGTGGTGCTACCCAGAAATGAGAAGCTAGCCAATTCTGCAGACCTTGCAAGATATGTGCCACGAAAAACTTGCAGAAATCGCCCAAGACTCGTACCATGATAAGCAATAGGGTAGCACCACAGAATACCGTGGAGTATCCTCAACGGAGTTGAACCAGGGGAGTGTGAGGGGACGGCGTCCCCTCGCAACCCCACGATACAATGCCGTCCACGATGTTTCGTAGTGCTACCAGCAATAGCATACAAGACTTTTTTTCTTGCGCGAAACTATGGAACCAGAAAATGATGCACGAGTACTCATTGCGGTGATAACCAGCCCGCGTGATATGCACATAGTGCAAGAACAGCAATGGTACCGAATACCACTTGCTTCCGCACCAGCTCAGGTAGCCGCTGACTATATTGCCTGGTATCAAACAGCCGCGTTTGGTGAAGAACGCTGGTCTATACGATATTATGCAGCGATTCTTCGCTACCGTATCATGACCCGGCGGGAACTGTTGCCCAATGAAGCAACACACCCACGGGCAAATAATCGCTATTACTGTCTGGATCTTGGCGAAATTCAGGCATTGCCAGTACCTATACCATCCGCACGACTGCGCCGTGTTACCTTTATTGCAACCACCTTTGGGCAACTGCTGCGTGCACAGGATGTCCGCGATTTGTGGCATCCACAAGATGCACAAACACCACCGGATGATATCGTATGGGGAGCAGGAATGGCAGGAAAATCACTGAGATCATAAGCAAATTTCCGCATAGATGAGTGAAATGTGCTACAATACGGCAGGAGAAGACTCTATTCTTTGAAAGATGAAATGACAGAGAGCAGAAAGGAATTATCTCAAAAATCGGGGAGATAGGGACAAGGTCCATCAACCCCACTCCTGGTGAGCAGGTTACACGTACCCCTCGGATTATTGAGATGATGTGAAGAAACAAGACAAGGTGCCGAAGAAGAGAGACAAAACAACAAAACGCACCAGCAAGACTGAGCATGCACAATCGTATCCTCCTGAGGAAGTGGTGATGTCCCAGATTACAGAAAGTATCCAAACATCCCAGCCAACGCGGCCGTCTGCCGAGATAGAAAAGCTCGTAGCACAATGGCGGCAGCGCGATTTCGTAACCCTGGAAGAAGTACAACAGGCGGTACCGGCAACTGAGGATAATGCTGAAGCGATAGAAGCTCTGTTGGATGCGCTTGATAATGCCGGTATTCCGGTGCGTGATTCCGCGGATGATGGTGTCGAGGATGCTGATTCCAACGACGTTCCACTCGATGAAGACCTGACCGATGCATTGCTTGGCGATAGCGTGCGTCTCTACCTTCGAGAGATAGGCCAGGTTCCACTCCTCACAACCGAACAAGAACGAGAACTGGCACGTCGAATCGCAGAAGGTGGACCTGATGCCAACCATGCACGGCAGCAAATGGCAGCGGCGAACCTGCGACTGGTCGTCAGCATAGCCAAACGATATCGTGACCGAGGGCTTCCACTGCTCGATCTTATCCAGGAGGGAAGTCTGGGGTTGCTCCGCGCTATCGAAAAATTTGATGTCACGAAAGGCTATAAGTTTAGCACCTATGCAACATGGTGGATTAAACAGGCGTTAAGCCGCGCCCTGGCAGACCAGTCCCGGTTAGTTCGTTTACCGGTGCATCTTGGAGAAACACTCAATCGCATTCAGGCAGCCCGCCGGCAACTCACCCAGGTGCAAGGACGCGACCCGACAGATGCAGAGCTGGCAACCTATCTCAGAATGAGCGAAGAAAAACTGCGAGAATTGCGTCGTACCGCTCAAGATCCGGTTTCACTGGCAACGCCAGTTGGTGAAGAAGCAGATAGCACCCTGGCAGATTTCATACCCGATCCCCAGGCCCTTGATGCAGATGATGCAGCAGTGAGTGGAATGCTGCGCATGCAAATCACGGTTGCCCTGGATCAGCTCACCGAGCGTGAACGGAGAGTGCTGGAGTTGCGGTATGGTCTTTCAGATGGACAACCTCATACGCTCGAAGAAGTGGGCAAAGCATTCGGGGTGACGCGTGAACGGGTACGACAGATAGAAGTAAAAGCCCTGCGAAAACTCCGTCATCCTCGCCTGGGAAAATTGTTGAAAGATTATCTGGATCAAGTGTAAGAGGAAAAGGACAATCAGCAAGCGGAGCTCAGAAGGAAGCAAACAAGAAACACGAGGATATTGCGGCTCTCAAAGGTGGTTTCACAAAAGTGTTTGGTGTTTGCTCCTGTTGACGCTCGTGGCATGTGGACCTTCCTCCCAGACCACAAGCGTTCCAACTTCACCAGAACTTTCTGCGCCTGAGCAACAGACAACACTGATCTTCTGGCATGCCTGGCCTTCGCCAGATCAACATATTCTGGCAAAACTGGTAGATCAGTACAATCAATCACATGCAGGAACGCAGGTATTGATGCAAAGCATGTCGTTTGCCTCTTTGAGCAGCGAATTACAGGCAGCAGCCATTGCGGGCAGCGGACCGCATGTCGTCTTGTTGCAAAATCATACTATCGGTCATCTGGTGCAAGAAAACATTTTGCTGCCACTTGACCAGTTTCTTTCAACGGAAGACTATGAAGTTCTTTTACCCAATGCCCTCAAAGGGGCTCGGGTGAAAGATGCGGACGGTATTTCCCATCTTTATGGATTACCGCTTACGTTCGATACGCTGGTGCTTTATTACAACAGGCTTCTTTATCGGGATAAACCACCGGAGACATGGGAAGATTTGCGGAACAGCGAGAACGCTCTCGCAACAGGAGAGACAACGCAACTTCCCACCTGGCGGCTTGCCTATACCCTCTCGTTAGACAAGACGATAGGATATTTCTATGCCTATGGAGGAGCCATTTTCAATCAACAGGGTGAGTTAGTGCTTGGAACCGAAGGTCGTGCAGGAGCAGAACACTGGTTAGAATGGGTACAGGCAGTGCATCAAGAACCGGAAACGCTGGCAGTCAGCGATAGCATCGCAGTCAACAATGCGCTTAAATCACAACGAGCATGGGCAACGATAGACTGGAGCCATGCCCTTCCAACATATCAAACGTTGTGGGGGGAACATTTTGGCATTGCGCCCTTGCCTCATATCCAGTCAAATGATACACTCTATGCACAACCGTATGTTCAAAGCTATGTGGTCAGTATCAATGCACGAGTGGTGGAGTATCAAGAACAACAGGCAGCCCTGGATTTTCTGCGGTATCTGGTCAGCGAAAAAGCACAACAAACCCTGCTGGATGCCGGGAAGCAGCCTGCCCTGAATACCCTTGATCTGTCAGGAGAATCGCTTGTTATGCAAGCAGCAAGCGTGTGCCGCGCTCAGGCACACCACGGGCAACCAATGCCCAATGATCGTGTTATGAACGAAATCGTAAGAGATGAACTGGAACGTATGCAACTGACGGTCCTGCGCGGGTTGAAGACCCCATCTGATGCAGTGACCGATGCTGATAATGCGTTGCATGAGCGTCTTAACCAGGTTAGCCCAGAAGAATAAGGATTATTGGACTTGTAAGGAAATTTCTGGAAACCACAATCGTCGGTCTCTGGTGATATACACCAGACTCAAGTATTGGTCATCGGTCGGTGTTCTCTGGTCTTTAGTCGTAGTAGCAGGTCCGTTAGCAAACAGTTGCCCTTCCACAAAAAATGTAGTAGAATGAGCGCTAGATGATTACCTACAATCTATGGTTGGTTTCGTCTCAGTTCAGCAGATCTTCTTTTGAATTCCACAACTGGCTGACGGCCTTTAAGGAGGATATGAATGGCAAGCAGAACCGAGGAAATGGTGCGGAATCTCAAGGCGTTGAGCATGAATACGCCAGACATCGAGGCATCGGCGGTTGTGAGTGTCGATGGCTTGATTATGGCCTCCGCTTTGCCATCAGATGTTGAGGAAGACCGCGTATCCGCTATGAGTGCAGCCATGTTATCGCTTGGTGAGCGCATTGCTGGCGAGCTTCGGCGTGGTCAACTTGATCAGGTTTTTGTGCGTGGAGAGGAAGGCTATGTTATTCTCATGGCTATTGGAGAGGAAGCTGTGTTGACCGCTCTGGCGCATAGTCGTGCGAAGCTTGGTCTGGTCTTCCTCGATATGCGGCGTACCGCCAATGAGCTGATCAATCTGGTTTAGGTCTTATATACCAGGTTCAGGGATACGCACCTGTGTCCTCTGCCTGAGTTCACGGATATTCTCGGTTGCTCCTCCTTCGTGTATAGGTTGGCACAGCCAGGTGGAAGTCCACGCTGGCTGTGTTGTGTTGTCATAACCATATGGTGCATGCAACCTGACACGAAGGTGACGAGACTGTCATTGGTTCTTTTTGTCCCCTGAAACAACAATGGGGGCAGGATTGATTTCCTGCCCTTATTGTTGTGCCTTTTGGAGCGCACTTCCTGCCCCTTGTCGTGGCGGTTTTTTGCGGCGTAGCCGCAAAAAACCATCACGACAACAGCTTTTTCTGGAAATTGCAACCCGCAGTATCCCGCTTTGCAAAGCGGCAAACCGCTCGCCTGTCCCCTCTGATACCAGTGACGAGTGATGAGTGATGAGCGTCTGCAATACGCTTTATCGTACCAGTTTTCTCAACTATTCACCCGAACATGGT